>CAZRDA010000098.1:0-6348 GCA_964598715.1 uncultured bacterium
CCGCCCACGCGCTCACCGAACCAGAGCGGCACGCAGAGGCAGGACCGGCCGCCGCTCTCGATGATCCGCCGGTCCCCCGGGCGGTTCCGGTCGAGCTCGGCGGGCGCGTCGTGGATCAGGATCACCTCTCCGGCCCCCACCTTCGGGGAGAAGGAGTAGTCCTCGAGCGGGATCCGGGCCGGATGTGCTTCGGCCTCGTAGTTCGTGACCCTCGCCAGCACCTCGAGCTCCCGTCCGCTGGCCGAAAGCAAGGACACGCCCATCATGTCGAAGTCGAGGACCGGCCGGAGGGCTTCCGCCAGGCGGTCGAAGACCTCCTGCACGTTCAGGCTCGCCCCCAGGACCCGAGCGAACCCCTCGAGCGCTTGAAGCCTATGCCGGCGACGGCGCTCGCGGTGCAGGAGGACCAGGTTCTCAATGAAGGGGCCGATCAGATCGGCCACCTGCTGGGCCGCGGCCAGGTGGGCCTGCGTGTAGGTGTGGGGGGTGAGCGAGGTCGTAGCGAGCCCACCGATGACCCGGCCGCCGCTGTAGAGGGGGACCCTGAGAAGCGAACGGAGCCCCGCCTCCGGAATCTTGCGCTCAGAGGGGTTGAGGTTGGCAAAGCGGGGGTCAGTTTGGAGATCGCCCGCCAGCATCGCCTCCCCGCTCAGGACCGGGCGGATCGTCCATTCGGCCGTCACGTAGCGAGCCTGCGGGTCGAAGGCGGTGGTGTAGTGGCCCTCGTGGAGGAGCGGCCCGCGAGGGGCGTGCTCGGCGAAGACCGTGAACGTCCGCCCCTCCTCTTCCAGGTGGAAGATCACGAGCCGGTCATGGGGGATCAGCCGTTCCACGCAGGCGGAGAACTCCTCAAGGAAGCGTTTCGGGTCGAACTCCTCCTGCATGGAGCGGCCGATGGCGGCCAGCGAGCACAAGAGATCGGTGAGGGTGGAACCGGCGCCACCCGCCGATCCGCCCGCGGACGGACAGCCCTGCGCGCCCTCCTGGAGCAACGGTGCGCTACCCGTGGCGTTCTGGTCTTGACGCATGGGGTGAACCGGTTCGCCTTTCCGTAATGACAATGTCCGGGCCAGCACGCCTGACCTGACGGATTATACACTATCGGGAGACCGCTCGAATAGAAATCCACCGCGCCGGACAGCCCTAGCCGGCCAGCCAGCCGCCGTCCACGTAGAGGATTTGCCCGGTGACGTAGGCGGAGGCATCCGAGGCCAGGAAGACGACGGCCCCGCCGAGGTCTGCGGGCCGTCCGGGGCGGCGGGTCGGTCATCCGCCGCGTCCCTCCCGGATCACCTCGAGCAGCGCCCGGTGCAGCGGCGCCGTCCCTGCCGCCACGATCGTCTGGCCCTGCGTGAGCGAGCGGACCGGGGCCAGCGGGCTGCCGTCCCAGTCAGTCACCATCCCCCCTGCCTCCCGGACGATGAGGGCGGCTGCCATGTAGTTCTCGGGAGAGAGGGTTCCCCGGACATCCACGTAGCCGTCCACCCCGCCGGAGGCCACCCCTACCAGCTCCAGGGCAGCCGAGCCGTAGCGACGCAGGTCCCGCGCCCGCGCCAGGAGCGGGACGATCCGACCGACGGTCCCCTTGTCCCGGAAGTTGAGGTCCACAGCCACCAGCGCCTCCTCCAGCCGGGTGACGGCTGACGGCGCGATGGACCGGCCGCCCCGCCGGGCTCCCCCGCGACGGCTCGCCTCAAAGATCGTTCCGGTATGGACGTGCCCCACGAGGCCGGCCAGCACCGCTTCGGGCCGCAGGTCCTCCGGGCGCAGGACCGCCAGCGAGACCCCCGTGCAATCGTTGCCCCGGGCGAAGTTCTCGGAGCCATCCACCGGGTCCACGATGACCGTGTAGGCCGGGTTGCCCGGCTTCGTCATGACTTCGCCCCGCTCCTCCGTCAGGATCCGGACCGGCTCGGCCAGTCCCTCCCGGAGGCCAGCGATGATCCGCTCCTCGGCCTCCAGGTCGAACGCCTTGCTCACATCCCCCCGGGGGTTCTTGCGGACCGTCTCCAGGTGTCCCCGCCCCGCCCCGAGGAGGAGCGCGCGCACCTCAATGAAGATGGCTCGCAGGAGCGGCAGGAGGTCTTCAGCCACGGCGCCCTCCGGCATCCCCCAGGATCACCTCGCGGATCACCGCCGCCATCCCCCCCTCGTTGTTCGTCCCGGCGACGAGGTCGGCCCTGGCCTTGAGGTCGGGGTGCGCGTTCCCCACGGCCACGCCGAGACCGGCCACCTCCAGCATCTCGAGATCGTTCAGATTATCGCCGAAGGCCACGACCTGATCGAGCGGGATCCCGAGCTGCCGGGCCAGTTCCGCGAGGGCCACTCCCTTGTTCACGCCCGGCGGGAGGACCTCGAGGTAGGTCGGCTCCGAGCGGACAAGGTGCGGCGGCTGGCCGGGGAGGCCGCGGCGCGCCCGGTCTACCAGGAACGCCACCCGGAACGCCTCCAGGACGACCGGCTCGCCGATGCAGAGGAGCTTCACCGGGTCTTCATGAAGGAAGGCCACTAGGTCCTCCACGGGCTCCGCCTGCACGCCGTCCTTCACCATGGACTCTGTGGCCGCCGGCGTCACCTGCTCGATGTAGAGGCCCTCTCCGGCGTAGAGGTTCACGTGGAGGGGAAAGCGCTTGAGAAGGGTCAGGGCCAGCCGGGCATCAACGAGGGGCAGGCAGCGGCGGAACGTCACCCGGCGCGTCCCCCGCTCGACTAGGGCAGCCCCGTTATAGAGGATGAGGGGGACGTCCGTCCCGACCGCCTCCGCGAACGGCAGGACCGAGGCGTACATCCGGCCGGTCGCCAGCGTGAGGTGGCACCCGGCCGCGCGGGCCTCCGCCAGGGCCTCGCGGACCGCTGGTGGGATCTTCCGCCGATCGTCCACCAGGGTGCCATCCACGTCGGCGGCGATCAGGCGGTAGCGCATGCCGCCCGGATGGCCCGCAGGGCCTGCGTCCCGTCCTTCTTCGCCCGGCACTCGAACCCGACCCACCCGTCGTAGCCGGTGGCAGCAATGGCCGCCAGGAGGTTCGGGACGTGTATCTCGCCGGTACCGGGCTCCGTCCGGTCCGGGGGGTCGGCGACGTGGTAGTGGCCGATCAGGTCGTGGTGGCGCCGGATGGTGGCGATCAAGTTCCCTTCCATCACCTGCATGTGGTAGCAATCGAACAGGACCCGAAGATGCGGGCTCCCCACCTGTTCCACCAGCGTGAAGGCCATCGCGGAACTCTGGAGGAAGATGCCGGGGTGATCCACGCGACTGTTCAGGGGCTCGAGGAGGAGCATGACGCCACGATCCTCGGCCAGTTTCGCCAGGTCGCGGAGGTTGGTCAATGCGTGGCGCATCTTCTCTTTCAGGGTCAGGCGGGCGTAGGGGCTCCGGACGGAGCCGTCCGGCTCCAGGGCATCGGACAGAAAGACGAGGCGGGTGCAGTGGAGGCGTTCGGCGACGGCGAGTGTCTCCTCCAGCTCCAGGCGGTTGCTCTCCGCCGGCGGGGGCTGGATCAGCGAGGCCTGGCGCGCCCCGCTCATGGCGGCGACCTGGAGGTATTCCTCCTCCGTCATCCGCGCGAGCCCGTCCAGGTCTTTCCCCTTCCAGCCCCAGAGCTCGATGGCGTAAAAACCCTCGGCTCGAATCCGCGCGACGCGCTCGAGGAAGGGGACGTCGGGGAAGAGCATCTCGGGGCAGACGGCGAAGCGCATCCTCACGCCTCGGGCAACAGATGCAGGCTCCGCGGGAGGAGCCGCACCGTGACCGCCTCCCCGCTGGCGTACAGGCCGCGTTCCTGGGGGTTCGGGATCTCGGCCAACAGGCGGGTTCCCGCCACCTCCACCTGGTAGGCCACCTGCGCCCCCAGATAGACCACCTCGGCGATCCGGCCGGCAAAGGGCCCGCTGCCGGGCGGACCCACCTCCACCCCCTCCGGGCGGACAACGGCGGTCGCGCGCGCTCCGGGCGCGGCAGCGGCATCCGCCACCCGGACCTCCTGGCCAAGGAGCCTTACCCGGAGGCCGTCCCCGTCCCGAGCGAGGACTTCCGCCTCCAGGAAGTTCGCCTTGCCGATGAAGTCGGCCACGAAGCGGCTGCGCGGCCGGGCGTAGATCTCCTGGGGAGGCCCCACCTGCTCGACGCGCCCCCGGTTCATGATTACGATCCGGTCGGCCAGAACCATCGCCTCCTCCTGGTCGTGGGTCACGTAGATGCCAGTGATCCCCAGGCGCTGCTGTAACGCCCGGATCTCCAGGCGCATCTGAACCCGGAGTTTCGCATCCAGGTTGCTCAGGGGCTCGTCGAAGAGCAGGATGCTCGGCTCCCCCACGATGGCCCGGGCCACCGCCACCCGCTGCTGCTGCCCGCCCGAGAGTTGCCCGGGGTAGCGCCGCTCCAGCCCGCTGAGTCCGGTCAGCGCCATGACCGCCCGCACCCGCTCCGCGATTTCCGACGGCGGCCGCTTCTTGATTCTGAGGCTGTAGCCGATGTTCTCCTCCACCCGCATGTGGGGGAAGAGGCCGTAGGACTGGAAGACCATCGCGAGGCCCCGCTTGTTCGGCGGGACATCGTTGATCCGGACGCCGCCCACCAGCAGGTCGCCCGCGGACGGGGTCTCGAAGCCGGCGACCATCCGGAGGACGGTGGTCTTTCCGCAGCCGGAGGGCCCGAGGAGGGTGATCAGTTCTCCCGCCTTGACCTCGAAGGAGACGGCGTCCACGGCGGTGACCGGCTCCCCGCCGCCCCGCGCCGGAAAGACCTTCGTGACTCCCTTCAGGCTGACCGGGCTGCCGCCCATGCCCTCTCTCCTACCGCCGCAGCAGCTTGAAGGCGATCCCGGTGCCCTGCTTCTGGGCGAACGCCAGGTGGACCCAGAGCAATGCCAGCGGTTCGAGGAGCCGCGCGTTGCCGAGGGGGCCCGCATCCACCGGTTCGAACCCGATCTCCCGCGCGAGCTGGGCAGCGATGCCCTTGGCGGCGGCGTCGTCCCCGGCAAAGAACATGGTGAGGGCCGCCCCCCTCGCGTACTTCGGGTTGGCCATGTTCTCGAAGCCGGTGCTGTTGAAAATCTTCACGACGCGCGCCCCTTTCGCCCACAGCCCCACTTGCTCGCCTCCCGAGGTGGTGTGCCCGACCTCCAGCCCCGAGAAGTCCGCCTTCAGGGGGTTCGTGCAGTCCAGCAGGACCTTCCCCGCGAGATCGCCCGCGGTCCGCAGGGCCTCCCGCGTGGCGGGCCAGGGGGTGGCGAGGGTGACGACGCTCCCGAAGGCCGCCGCTTCCGCAACGCTCCCGGCTTTGGCACCTCCACCGACTTGCTCGAGGAGCGTCTGGACCTTCCCCGTCTTTGGCTGGCGGACGCCGAACATGACCTCGTGGCCCT
The DNA here is from genome assembly GCA_964598715.1 of uncultured bacterium. GTDB lineage: Bacteria > Methylomirabilota > Methylomirabilia > Methylomirabilales > JACPAU01 > JACPAU01. Next base: position 5,367 of record CAZRDA010000098.1, read on the forward strand.
TCTGGGCCCAGGCTCGACCGAGCGTTCCGCCCACGTTCCCCGCGCCGATGATCCCTATCTGCATCTCCCTCCCCCCTCGCTTAGGTGCCCGGCTCCAGGACCGGCGCCGCCCCGGTGACGCGACCCACCCCGAAGCGGATGACGGCCAGGGCCAGCAGGACCAGCACGATCAAGACGATGCAGAAGGCCGCCGCCTGGGCGAGGTCGGCGTTCTCGACCAGACCGAGGATGGCGACCGTGATCAAGTTCCAGCGCCCCGAGACCACGAAAATGACGGCCGAGATGGCCGTCATGCACCGCACGAAGGAATAGACCAGGCCGCTCAGGAACGCCGGGGTCAGGAGGGGGAGCGTCACCGTCGCGAAGGTCCGGACGGCTCCCGCCCCGAGGTTCGTGGCCGCCTCCTCGATGGCGGGGTCAATCTGCTGGAGGGCCGCCACCCCCGCCCGGATCCCGACCGGCACGTTCCGGAAGATGAACAGCAAAACGATAATGGCGGCCGTTCCGGTAAGAAGCAGGGGGCGCTGGTTGAAGGCCAGGACGTAGCCGATCCCGACGACGGTCCCGGGCACGGCAAAGGTGAGCATGGAGGTGAGTTCCATGAGACCCTTCCCGACGAACCGCCGCCGGACCACCAGGAAGGCGACGACCATCCCGAGGAGCCCCGTCACCGGGGTGGCCACCGTGGCCAGGAGGAGCGTATCCCGGATGTAGGGCCAGCCCACCAGGTACACGTCGGCGTAGTGCTTCAGGGTGAAGGAATGGTCGGCGCCCCACAGCACCACGAAGGAGCCGAACAGGACCGTCCCGTAGAAAAGGAGAACAGCCCCCGAGCAGAGGCAGCAGAGACCGAAGAGAACCCGCCGGCCGACCGGCCCGACCGTCGGCACCCGCCCGGCCGAGGGCTTTCCTGTCACGGTCACGTAGGACTTCTGCCCGACCCAGTACTTCTGGAGGGCGAAGGCGAGGAGCGACGGGAACA
>CAZRDA010000099.1:0-6286 GCA_964598715.1 uncultured bacterium
AGAACACCGATCGTGGCGCTGCTCCTCACGTGTCGCATGGTGCCTCCGCACCTCCTTTTCCTCTCTGCGTGAACGCCCCCAGGCTACCGTCGCTGCTCAAGGGTTGCAAGGCTCGCCTGCTCCTGCCCGTCCCTCCGGTAGACGACCTCCACCGTGTCCCCCGCCCGCTTGGCGCGCAGAGCGTAGACCAGGTCCTCGAGGTTGGTGACCCGCACCCCCCCGAACCGGACGATGGTGTCCCCGGCCCGAAGCCCCGCCCGCTCCGCCGGGCTGCCGGGACGCACGCCGCTGAGCTGCACCCCCTGGACCTCGGTCGCCCCGAAATCCGGGATCGAGCCGAAGTAGGGCCCGTAGCCTTGCCTTTGACCGGCAGCCGGCGGCCGCGCAGGCGCTCGGACGAAGGCGGGAGCGGCCGGCTCGCCGGCCACCACCGCCGCCGTCCGGTACACCAGGGTCGCCATCTGCTGAAGCCCTGCGACGTTGATCTTTTCGTGGGTGTCGCTCGGCCGGTGGTAGTCCTCGTGAGGGCCGGTGAAAAAGAAGAGGACGGGCCGCTCCTTCACGGCAAAGGCGGTGTGATCCGAGGGGCCGTAGGCGTCCCCGAACATCGCCAGGGTGAGGGGGAGCCCCCGCGCCGCGGCCTGGAGAATGCCGGGCCACTCCCGGGCGCTCTCCACCCCGCCCACCAGGACCTTCCCGTCCCGCAGGCGTCCCACCATGTCCAGGTTGAGCATCGCCACCATCCGCTCCAGGGGGATGGCGGGGTGCCTCGTGTAGAACGACGAGCCCAGCAGGCCCATCTCCTCCCCAGCGAAAGCGGCGAAGATCAGGGTCCGCGGCGCTCCCCCCACTGCCGCGAAGGCCCGGGCCAGGCCGAGGACAACTGCCGTCCCCGAGGCATTGTCGTCAGCCCCCGGGTGGATGGTCCCAAAGGTGTCCGGGGCCAGGGACGCCTCGCCCCCCCGACCCAGGTGGTCGTAGTGGGCGCCGATCACGACGGCCGTCTCGCGGAGAGCGGGGTCACGACCCGGCAGGAGGCCGACGACATTTGCCGCCCGCCCCTTCTCCCGGATCAGATCCACGCTGAGGCGGACGCGGACGGCGAGCAGGGGGAGGGATCGGGGGGCCAGGCCGGCGTCAATGGCCGTCTGGAGATCGGCGAGGCGCTTTCCCGCGGCCTCGAGGAGGCGATCGGCCAGGGCCGCGGTGATATTGACAGCGAGCAGGCTCGAGCGGGAGGAGGAGGCACCGCGGAGGCCGATGAGTTCCTCCGGTTCGCCCCGGTGGTTGTTCGGGTCCCGGACGAGGAGGACGGCGGCCGCCCCATGCTCCCGGGCGGCGGTTACCTTGGTGCGGGCCTCGGTGTGGCGGTAGGCCTCCGGGCGGCGGAAGGGGCCCCCCTCGTCCCGCTCGCGGGGTTCGTGGGTCATGACCAGGACGACCTTGCCGGCCGCGTCTTGCCCCGCATAGTCGTCGTAACCGATCTCGGGGGCCGTGATCCCGTATCCGGCGAAGAGGACCTCTCCCTCCACGCCCCCCTCGGCCGAGAACGAAAGGGGGATGAAATCCCGGCCGACCACGAAGGGGGCCGCCATCGGCGGCGGCAGGCCGCCCACGGTGAGCGCGTTTGCGGGGCCGAGACGGATCCCCGTGATGACCTCGAAGGGTTGGAAGTAACTTCCTGCTTCTCCTCCCGGCGTGAGGCCGGCGCCGGCGAACTCGGCGGCGATGTACGCCGCGGCCCGCTCCCCGCCTGGCGTGCCCGACGCGCGGCCCTCCATCGCTGGGGCGGCCAGGGCCTGGACGTGGCGGAAGAGATCGGCGGCCTGTAGCTGCGCCTCCGCCGGTGCCGACCAGTGGTGGGCCAGGTGGCTGCTCCCGGCGGCACAGGCGGCCAGGAGAAGCAGAAGGAGGGGAAGGACCCGGCATTTCAAACGGTGGCACTTCATATTGCAGCCGATGCTAGGGGAGGGCGGTGGACGTGTCAACGGCGATCGCGGCCGCGTTGTCGGGGCTCTTGCGCCGGTGTATACTCCCGGCGTCCCTGAACTTGCGTGGAGAAGTTGACCCATGTCAAGACGGAAGGAGGGCCGGGCGCCGCAAGGAGCGGGGTCCCGGGGCATCGGGCGGTGGCTCACTTGGGCCGGCCCGGCCCTTGCTCTGATCCTCTTGGGCGTCGGGCTCGGCCTTCTGGTGGCGCGGTGGGACGGGGCGACTGGGCCCGACCTGACCCGCACGTTCAACCCCGGCGATCCGGCCGGGCCGGGACAGTCCCCCGACGCCGCCTCGCGCATCGCCGATCTGAAAGCGCGCCTCGCCCTGAACCCCCGCGAGACCTCCACGCTGCTCGCCCTTGCCCATCTCTATCTGGATGCGGGCCGCTATGCCGAGGCGATCCCCCTCTACCAGGAGGTCCTCCGCCACGAACCGGAGAACCCCGATGCCCTCATGCACATGGGGACGATCCTGCTCCGGGGGGGGCACGGGGAGGAGGCCCTGCGCTATCTCGACCGTGCCCTGAAAATCAGCCCGGACAATGCCCACGCGCTCTGGGACAAGGCGCAGGCCCAGGCGACCCTCCTGGACGACGCCGGCGCCCTCAGAACGTGGGAGCAATTCCTGAAGGTGGCCCCCGGTCCCGAGGACGCGGCCCGCGCCCGGGAAATGATGGCCGAGGCCCGGAGCCGGATGCAGCAACGCGCAGCCGGCGCGGCATCGGTCGGCTCAGGCGCACCGGCCTCGCGCCCGGTTGCGGGCCCGGCCCCCGGCCTCGCAGGACCCGAGCCGCATTCCCCCGCTCCCGATGATCCGACCGTCCAGGCCGCGCGCGAACTCCTGGCCCGGATCGGTGCCGGCCCTCCGGCCGGGACCGCGGGGAAGGGCTCGCGGCCAGGGGACACCGCGACGGGAACGACCTCTGGGGCCGGTGCGCGCGCGACCCCGGCCGCTGCCCACCCCGGTGAGCGCCTCTTCTGGCAGAAGGGCTGCGGGGGCTGTCACGCGATCCGGGGGGTGGGGGGCCAGACGGCCCCGGACCTCGCCGGTCGGGCGCGCAGCAGGGGCCGCGACATGGTCTGGCACGTGCACTTCCTGAAGGAGCCGGCCGCGGTCCTCCCCGGCACCCGGATGCCCTCCTACCGGCATCTCTCGGAGCACGAGCTCCGGACCCTCGCCGAGTATCTCGTAAGTCTCTGAGGCAGACCCTCATGGCGACTCTGCCGGTTCCCGAGGCAGTGAAGCGGCGCCGCGCCGTCCGTCACTTCAAGCCGGATCCCCTCCCGCCAGGCCTCCTGGAAGAGCTACTGGACCTGGCCAACCGTGCTCCTTCCGGGTTCAACCTCCAGCCCTGGCATTTCGTCGTGGTGACCGATCCGTCGCGGCGGGCGGCGCTGCGGGAGGCGGCGCTCGGCCAGGCGCAGGTGGGGGAGGCCCCGGCGACCGTGGTCTTTGCTGCCGACCCGGACTCCTGGCGCCTCCACCTGGAAGAGGTCCTGACCATGGGGAAGGCAGAGGGGGCGGTGAGCCCGCAGTACGAGAGGCAAGTCCGCCGCACGGTCCCCCCGGCCTTCGCCCTCGGGCCGCTCGGCCTCCTGGGGCTGGCGCGGGCCCTGTTCCTGCCCCTGCGGCGGCTCTTCACTCCGACCCCGACACTTCCCGTCAGCCGGAGCGGCCTCCGGGCCTACGCCGTCAAGCAGACGATGCTGGCGGCCCAGACCTTCATGCTTGCCGCGGCCGCCCACGACCTGGACACCTGCCCCATGGAGGGGTTCGACGAGGTCCGGGTCAAGCGCCTCCTTGCCATCCCCCGGCGGATGGCCGTCCCGGTCATGGTGACGGTGGGGTACGCGGCGGACCATCTGCCCCCGAAGCCGCCCCGCTTCCCCCTCGAGCGCAAACTCCACCGGGAGCGGTTCTAGGGAGGCGCCGGAGGCTTCCCATGCTTCGTGCATCGAGAGCCGCGGACGTCCTGGTCGTGGGCGCCGGGCCGACCGGCCTCACCCTGGCGTGCGAACTCGCCCGCCACGGCGTCCCCGTTCGGATTCTTGACCAGGCCGAGGCACCGTCGGACAAATCCAAGGCGCTCGGGGTGCACGCCCGCACCCTGGAAGCCTTCGAGGCTATGGGGATTGCCGAGGAGCTGGTGGCCAAAGGAGTCAAGGTTCACGGTGTAAACAATTACGCCAACGGGCAGCGCATCATCCACCTCAGCATGGACGAACTGGAGACGCGCTACCCGTACGTGCTGAGTCTCCCGCAGAGTGAGACCGAGCGGACCCTCATCCAACTCTTTTCCCGCCTGGAAGGGAGTGTTGAGCGTCCGGTCCACCTGATCACGTTTACCCCGGATGCCGAGGGCGTTACCGCGACTGTTCAGCATCGAGACGCTCGACGGGAAGAGGTCCGCGCGCGCTGGCTGGTGGGATGCGACGGCGCCCATAGCATGGTTCGGAAGGCGCTGGGCCTCCCGTTTGAGGGGAGCCGGTACGAAGAGGCATTCATGCTCGCGGACGTCCACCTGGAGTGGGACTTGCCGGGTGACGAGGCCCATGCTTTTTTCAGCCCGGATGGAATAGTTGCCACGCTTCCTCTGCCCGGGGGCCAGCACCGTCTGATTCTGGACGTCCCCCAGGAGATGGCCGACCGGCATCGGACGGAGGTCGGTTTTGAGCAGGTCCGGGCCATCCTGGACAGCCGAGGGCTCGGGTGGGTCCGCGCACACGATCCCACGTGGGTGGCGACGTTTAGGATTCATCGGCGGATCGTGCCCTCCTTCCGTGTTGGACGGGTCTTCCTCGCCGGAGACGCCGCGCACATTCACAGCCCGGTCGGCGCGCAGGGGATGAATCTCGGCGTTCAGGACGCGTACAATCTGGCGTGGAAGCTGGCGCTCGTGACGCGAGGGGCGGGCAGACCGATCCTGCTCGACAGTTATCAGGCCGAGCGGGATCCGATCGCGGCGGCGACGCTCTCCGGGACCGACCTGGCAACCAGGGTAGTCACGCTCCGGAACCCGGTCGCGCAGGCGCTCCGCAACCACCTGGCGGGGTTCCTGTCTTCCCTCGAGGTCGTCCAGCATCGCCTCACGCGGGCGGTCTCGGGCCTCGTCCTCAACTATCGCCGGAGTCCGATCGTGGCCGAGTATCGGGCGGGCCTCCTGGACACCTTCATGGGGGGTCCCGCCGCCGCGGAGACGCCCCGCGTGAGCGACTGGCGCGATTTTGGCGCCGCTCCCGCTGCCGGCGATCATGCACCGGACGGCGCGGTGTTCCTCCCCACCTCCGACGCACCCGTGCGACTGTTCGAGGTGCTGCGAACCCCTCGCCATACGCTCCTGCTGTTTGACGGCCGAGGCGCGACCGCCGCAGGGTATCGCAACCTGGCAGAGATCGCCCGGCGCGTCCGGGACCGCTACCGGGACCTTCTCGCGATCCACATCGTCGTGCCGCGCCCCGCTCCGTCCCAAGCGCTCGACTGGGATGGCTCCGTCCTGCTCGATCCGGAGGGCGACCTGCACCATCGGTACGGAGCCGGTTCGGAATCGCTCTATCTCATCCGTCCCGACGGGTACGTGGGCTACCGGAGCCAGCCTGCCGACGGAGACCGCCTGCTTGCCTACCTCGGCTCGATCCTTATATAGATCCTCCCGCCTCGCTTTCCACCCGTGCGTGCGGTATATTGCGGCAGGAGCGTCGCGTTCGGTCCGCTCGGGGCCGGCAACCCGTCGTCGCAAGGGCCCGGGCCTTTGGGGGAGGACCCAATGGAAGATCTACGGTACCCGATCGGACGGTTTCTGGCGGAAGCCGATGCCACGGAGGAGAAGCGCCAGCGGTGGATCCACGAGATCGCGAGCGCGCCCGACAAGTTGCGCGCGGCAGTACAGGGATTGTCGGCGGAGCGGCTCGACAGCCCCTATCGGCACGGTGGCTGGACCGTCCGGCAGGTCGCGCATCACCTGCCGGACAGTCATCTCAACGGCTATGTGCGGTTCAAACTGGCGCTCACCGAGCAAGAGCCGACCATCAAGCCGTATGACGAGGCTGCATGGGCGGAACTGGCCGATGGCCGGACGGCCCCGATCGAGATCTCCCTCGCGCTCCTCGAGTCCCTCCACCGCCGCTGGGTGCTGCTCCTTCGGTCGCTCCCGCCGGCGGATTTCGCCCGCCCATTTCGGCATCCGGAGATGGGCCGGCTGAACCTCGAGACCTACCTTCAGATGTATGCATGGCACGGCAGGCACCATGTCGCGCACATCACCACGTTGCGCGAGCGCATGGGCTGGACCTAG
>CAZRDA010000100.1:0-6282 GCA_964598715.1 uncultured bacterium
CGCCAGGACCTTGATCCCCGTCCGAGTCGTCAGGTCGTCGTCCCCCCAGGGCTGGCCCTTCAGGTCCCCGAAGTCGCTCCGGATCCGGGCGTTCTCCTCCAGCTCGATCCGGACGGCGCGCACCATCGGGGCCGCCAGCTCGCCGGTCGCCTGGACCAGGATGATGAAGTGGCGCAGCTCGTAGCAGATCGCGTGGAGGGGGTTGCCGAAGGAGACCCGCGTGCTCTTGGAGAACCCGCGCGCGGCCGCCACCGCGACCGGGTCCTCCCGGACGTCGAGCAGCCGGTCCATCTCCGCGTGCATCGGCGCCGGCGGGTCCGTGAAGTAGTGCGGGAGGTAGGTGTCGAAGAAGAACTGCCGGTCGTCCCGGGCCCGCCGGATCCTGGCCGCCTTCGTCTCCGCGGTGTCGTCCGGGAACGCCGAGACGGCCCGGCGGATATACTCCCGCAGCTCCCGCTCCTCGAGCGCGAACTGCCGGGGCGTCAGGCTCAGGATCTCGTCAGGCATGGGCCGCCTTGATCCCCGCCATAATCCGGTCGAAGTGCTTGTTCAGCACCTCGGCCGCCTGGGGATCCACGTGGATCAGCGTCTCCGTCATCCCCTTGAAGAACTCCAGGAAAAGCGCCGGGCGGTTGATCGCCGCCTTCTTCTCCCGCTGGAGCTCGAGCTTCTCCTTGTCCAGCGCCAGCCGCTCTTTGTGGAGCCGCTCGCGCTCCGTGTCCAGGCCCAGCTTCTCCCGGCGCATGCTGACCTTCTGCTGCTTGAGGGCCAGCTCGGCGACCGCCAGGGGATCCTGCCCTTCGAGGCTCCGGAGCTTCAGGAGGAAGAGCTGCTCCAGCTTCTGCTCGATGAAACGCCGCACGTCCTCCGCCGGGTGGCCCTTGAGGCTCGCCGCGATCTCTCGCGCGTACTCCTGCGCCTCCTGCGCCGCCCGGTGCTCCGACGTCCACCAGACCCGGTACCGCTGGAGGGCCGAGGGGGTGAGCGCCTCCCCGGTCTCCGCCCGCACGCGCTCGATGATCGTCTTGAGCATGGCGTGCTGGAGGAAGCCCGCGTGCACAACCGCCCGCGTGTCGTCGCTGAGATCGAACGCCTTGAAGTGCCCCTTGCGCTTCATGCATCGTCGCCCGTCACCAGAAGAGGACCTTCACGAGCGGGTCCTGGATGTCCCCTGCAAGGAGGAGCAACCCCTTCCCCGTGATCCGCCAGGCCGTCAGGTACCGGTGTCGCTCCGGCGGCCCGAACGCGATCCTCCGGTACTCGGTGTAGCCCGCGTCCTTCAGGATCGTGAGCGGCGCCGTGAGTTCGTCCTCCGTCAGGGTGATGCGATAGTCCCGGTGCAGCCGCTCGGCGAGCAGCTCCTGGTCCAGGTAGGAGTCCTCCTCCCGCAGGCCCGTCCGCTCCCGGGTCATGTGCCGCTTCAGCTCGTTGAGGACCGCCCCGCAGGTCCGAGCCGTGTCACTGGTCATTTCTTGGCGCCTCCACGTGCTTCCGGATGGTGTCCAGGCGATCGAGCATCACCGCCTGTCCGTGGGCCAGCTCCAAGAGTGCCCGCTCCTGCCCGCCCCCCTGCTCCCGGACGGTGCCGGCCAGATCCTGCAGCCCCTTGGCGATGCCTCGCTGGGAGTCGAGGAAGTGCCCGAAGAAGTTCTTCGGGACCGTCCACCGGATCAGGGCGAAGAGGCCGACCAGGATCAGGATCCCGGGCCCCCACAGGATGACCGAGGTCCAGAGTTGGGGCGGCGCCTCGATCATCGCGCCTCCCCCGGCGCGCAGATCGGCAGCGCGTCCACCGCCTGCTCGTTCGCGCGCTGGAGCGTCATCCGCCCCTCGCAGTAGGCCCGCCGCAGCGCCTCCACGTACCCCTCGATTCCCCGCCAGGCGCCCGGGCTGATCAGGGCCACCGGCACGATCACCCGTTCCTCCGGCAGCGTCACGACGACCAGGCCCTCCCAGAGGAGGCACCGCAGCACCTCCGGCGCCTCGTCGGCGGCGGCGCCGATCGGCTGCCCGTGGGGCGCAGCCTCCCCTCCGCCCAGCGCCGTCCACAGGCAGACGATGGCCGGCCGCTCCTCCCGGTCAAGGCGGAGGGGATCCACCGCCGGGGGGACCGGCCACGTCGCTCCCGAGAGGTTTCGGGGCCACGTCCCGCATCCCGCCGCCGAAAGGGCCAGGGCCAGGATGGCGCCTGCTCTCTGCCACCGCCTCATGCGCCTCCGCCTTGTCTGCCGCCTCGGCGGCGGCCGCCGCGTCCCGGGCGCCCCGCACCGCGTTGCGCCGCAGCCACCACGCGATCCCGATCAGCGCGCCCAGCACCAGCAGCGCCGTGAGGACCGACGCCCCCGCCTGGACCGCGCCGCCCCATCCCACCGCTACTTCCGCAGCGCCTGGAGGGCCGTCAGGACCTTCTGCACCTTGTCGCCGAAGCCGAACACCGCGAAACCGCCGACCGCCAGGGCGATCGCCGCCTCCGTGCTCATCGCGTCGGTCCCGAAGAGCTTGAGGACCAATGCCCCTCCCCCCACGAGGATCCCCAGGAGCCCCGCCGTCTTCGTCTTCCAGTCGGCCTTGCTCATCGCGTGATCCTCCTCGTCATGTACAAGGCGAGCGCCATGTAACTGGCCCATCCCATCACGACGCCGGCGGCGAACCAGAGCCAGCGCCTCATCCCCGCCTCCCCTCAAAGGTCCTGCGCCGCGAATCCGCAGTAGAGCGCCCAGAGGTTCTCCGCATGCTGCGCGTTCAGCCTGTGGGCGGCCGGCGGTGCCCACCTCTGGCTGAAATCCCGCACGAAGGTCACGCTGTAGCCCAGCCGGATGCCCGTGGTCCCCGCGAACGGGTTCTCCGGAAAGCGCCGCAAGTGCGCCCGGAGACTGTTGGCCGCCACCCGCGCCTGCTCCTCGAACGTCGGGGCGCCGACCGTCTGGACGCCGAACTCGCCGCCCACGTAGGGGTTGCCGCTCGCCTCCGGGTTCGGCCGCTGCGGCCCCCCGTTCTCCGCCTTCCGCAGGGCGGCCAGCAGCGCCCAATCAAGCCCAGCCCGGGCCGCGACCTCCAGGATCACCTGCAGCTCGTCCTCCCAGGTCACATACCCCCCCCCTAAAAAAAAGAGCCCCGGGGGACCCTCTTGCTTCCACCCGGGGCTCCGTGGCTAGGGTGTTTCTCCTAGTCTTCGAGGGGGATTCTATACCCCCTTTATCCCTCCGTCAAGCCGACCCAAATCCTACGCCTTCAGCTTCCCCCTTCACTCCCCCTCGCCCAGCACGCCGACCGGGCCCCGCTGCCCAGCCACCCACTCGCACTGCCGGCAGACGAGGCCGGCGCCCGGCAGGCGGATCCACTCGTGCCACCGGCAGCACTCCTGGAGGTGGTGGAGCCGGTCGCGCCGCCCCGCCTGCACCATGAGGCCGAAGAGCATCCCAGCCGCGAGGCCCACAAGCAGCCAGCCAGCGACGGTCTGCACCACCGTCCACATCACCGGCCCCTCATCAGGCTGCCTGCTCCTGGCAGACCTGGCCCGAGCCCGCGTCCACATTGAGCGACGCCACCATCTCGACCGTGACCGGCTTGATCGCCGGATCCTCCCACCGCTCGAGCCGTCCCTTTTGCCACTCGGGGGCCCGGTCCCGGCAGTCCAGGATCTCCTCCTCCAGGACATCAAACCATGGCGAGCGGTGTTCACTTTTGCAAAAGATGCAGCGCACGACGTAGATCAGCTCATCCACGACGTCAGCTCCACACCCATCCGCAAACGCACCGCACCGTCTCCATCGGGTCCTCGCGGCGCAGCTCCCGGCCGCACTGCGGGCAGGTCCGAACCCACTCGAACAGCGCGTCCAGCGCCTCCCGCATCTGGTGAATCTCCGAGACCATTCTCTCGATGGCCACCCGCACCCCCTCAAGCCGCGGGTCGCGGCTGACCATCGTCCAGCCCCGGCCGCGCCGGCCGGAGGCGGATCGCCTTAAGGGCTTCGACGCACTTGCGGACGCCCCAATCATCGGCCGGCCAGACGATCCCCGGCCGGTGCCGCTCCGGCCGCCCCAGCGCCCGGTCGAAGATCCCGTTCACATAGAGGGGGCTCATCCCCTGGACCAGGCCCTGGAGCTTCCAGAGCGCCTCCAGGCTCAGGCGGTCTCCCGGATGCCCCTCCCGCCGCGGCCGCTTCTGCGGGGCCGGCAGCCGGCCGTCCCGGCCGAGCTCCACCCACTCCCCGCGCCGCCGGACGCGGCCCAGGGTCTCAGCGTTGAGGGTGTCCAGCACGATCGCCATCTCCCGAGTCGAGAGCGTCCAGGCCCCGCCCCGCCCGGGCGGCGCGTGAAAGTGCCGGATCGCCCGGCCCAGCGCGATCGCCGACGTCCCCTCCAGGGCATCGCGCGCCTGGGCCTCCGTCAGCCCGAGCCGCCGCGCCCAGGTCCAGAACGCCCGGACCTGCGCCGCCGTCGGCGCCATCCTGGGCCGCAGCGCCCCGCCCGCCCCAGCCCCCCGCACCCCCGCGCAGCTCACGCCGCCTTCTTCCTCCGGGCCCCGTTTCGCCGCCTGCGGACAGGCTGAATGTCCATGATCTTGTCCACCGCCCGCTCCGTGGCTGACCGCAAGTGACTGCTGAGCTGCCCGCAGGTTGGGAGCATCCTGATCGCTGTTCTGATGTCCGACAAGATGTCCCGGATCTCCTGGAGCATCTCGACCGCCGCCCATGAGGGGGTGCTCGAGACGTCAATCTTGTCGAAGTTCCAAGCCCTTCTCATAGCGCCTCCAGCTCCAAGCGGATCTGCCCGAGCAGCTCCCGCGCCGCCGGCCCGCCGTGCAGCGCCCGGTATCGCCGCGCGATCGCGATGATCCGCCCCCGCAGGTTCCGCTCCCCGATCATCAGGTCCTGGGCCGTCTCCGCCACATAGGCGCCCGCCGGGGGCGCGCTGGTCGTGCAGATCGCCAGCTTGTGGTGGGCGACCAGCGAGTGCAGCACCTCCTGGACCTCCCGGACGCCCATCCCCGTCCGGAGCGCGATCCAGGGCTGCGTCACGGCGTTCGCCCGCCCGCGCGCGTGCTCGCGTAGGTAACCGAGCACCCTCGACTCACCTGGAGAGAGCGTCACCTGCGGGAACAGGTCCAATTCAAGCGCCACGCCTGCGCCTCCGCAGCACATCGGCGATCGAGCCCGCGCCATCACGCCCGTCCGCGCCCATCGCCCGCAGCCCCTCCATCGGCCGCCGCGGGTCCGCGCACGTCCGCGAGCCGCAGTAGGGGCACCGCCCCCGCCGGTCGTCGTGGACCTCCCCGCAGTCCGCGCACAGCAGCGCCAGGTACCGCCCCAGACTCATCGCCGCGCCGCCGCGCTCAGGTCGTAGCCGAAGGCATCCTCGTGCTTGACCCGCGCCCCACACGCCCTGAGCGTCTCCGGGGGAGCCTCCCGCAGGGCCGTCTTGTTCACCTCGTGCTCCACCCGCACGTAGTCCATCTCCTTGTTGGCGAGCAGCCAGTCGAGCGCCCGCTTCCAGGACCGGGCCGTGAGGCTGGAGACCCGCCGCAGCCAGACCGTCCCGTGCGTGAGTGCCTTGAACCGGCCGTCCATCTCGTCCGCGTGCGCCCGCACGAAGGTCTCCACGTAGCCCGCCAGGTCGGTCTTCCACCCCTCGAGCTGCCGCACGGGCCCGGCGATCCGCTCCCGGATCGCCTCGATCTCCTTGGCCGCCCGCGCCGCGTGCTCCTCGATCGCCCGCTCCACCCGCGCGATCTCCAGCAGCGCCTTGTCCGCGTCCTCCCAGCTCTGGACTCTCATCGCGGCATCTCCATCTTGCCGGCGAGCCCGGCGATGACTCCCTGGAGCAGCCGCCGGTTCTCCGCCGCCTCCGCCTCCGTCACTCGGGGCGCCGGCGCAGGTGCCGGCGCCGGCACGGACCCGCCCGCCACGCCCCGCTCAACCCCCTCGGCCTTCCCCGCCCAGGGCTTCCCCCAGCGCTTCCCGTTCCGGCACCAGGTGAGGAACGCCGACCGCCAGTTCTTCACCGGCCGCTTGCGGTCGCCGATCGCGTACATCTCGAACGTCTCCAGCGCGCCCCGGAGGTTCAGGCCCCGGTCCTGCGCGAGCACCCGCTGGAACAGCCGCGTGTCCCGCGCGAAGTCGAACGGCCATTCCGGGAACGTCATCGCGAGGAACTCCAGCGCCCACCGGATCTCGGGCGGCACGGCGGCCGCGTCATCGCCCAGGACCTGGAGCACCGCCCGCCGCACGGCCGCCTCCCCGTGCGCCGCGATCAGCGCCCGCAGCGCCTCCGCCAGATCCG
>CAZRDA010000101.1:0-6260 GCA_964598715.1 uncultured bacterium
TCACCTCCCGGTCCATGGTGATGGACTCCACGGCCCGGTGGGCGACGTGCAGGATCGTCCCCCCAGGGGTCTCGTACACCCCCCGTGACTTCATGCCCACGTACCGGTTCTCGACAAGGTCCACGCGGCCGACGCCGTTTTTCCCGCCGACGGCATTCAGACGGGAGAGGAGGGCGACCGGCCCCATCCGGCCCCCGTCCACGGCGACCGGCACTCCCTGCTCGAAGTCCACCTCCAGGGTCGTGGGGCGGGCCGGGGCCTTCTCCGGGGCCGCCGTGAGCGTGAACATGTCATCCGGTGGCTCCACCCACGGATCTTCCAGGATCCCCCCCTCGAATGAGAGATGGAAAAGGTTCCGGTCGCTGCTGTAGGGCTTCGCCTTCGTCACAGGGACCGGGATGCCGTGCCGCTTCGCGTAGGCGACCAGGTCCGACCGGGACTTGAACTCCCACTCCCGCCAGGGGGCGATGATCCGGATGTGCGGGTCAATCGCCAGATAGGTCAACTCGAAGCGGACCTGGTCGTTCCCCTTGCCGGTGGCGCCATGGGCAACGGCGTCGGCCTCCTCCGCCTCCGCCACGGCCATCTGGGCCTTGGCGATGAGGGGGCGGGCCATCGAGGTCCCGAGGAGGTATCCCCCCTCGTACACGGCGCTGGCCTTCAGACAGGGAAAGACGAAGTCCCGGACGAACTCTTCCTTCAGGTCCTCGACGACGACCTTGCTGGCGCCCGTCCTCCGCGCCTTCTCGCGGACCCCCGCGAGCTCCTCCCCCTGGCCGATGTCGGCCACGAAGGCGACGACCTCGCAACCGTACGTCCCCAGGAGCCACTTCAGGATGACCGAGGTGTCGAGCCCACCCGAATAAGCCAGGACGATCTTCCGGATCTCGGTCGCCATGGGTCCCTCGCAGTCGAGCCCGGTGTGCCCGCCCTCTGACGGAGGGCAAGAAGGCGCGGGGTCTTCAGGAACGGTCCCCCAGGAGGGTGGCGAGGAGGGCCTTCTGCACGTGGAGTTTGTTCTCCGCTTCGTCGAAGACCACCGAGTGCGGGCCCTCGATCACCTCGTCGGTGATCTCCTCCCCCCGGTGGGCCGGCAGGCAGTGCATCACCAGCACGTCGGGGCGGGCCAGATCCACCAGGGCCCGGTTCACCTGGAAGGGCTGGAAGACCTTCACCCGCTTGGCCCGCTCCTCCTCCTGCCCCATGCTGGTCCAGACGTCGGTATAGATGACGTCGGCCCCCCTGGCCGCGGCGGCCGGGTCGTGGATCACCTGGATCCGGGCCTCAGTCTCCTTGGCAGCCTCCCGGGCCTGGTGCAAAACACTCGGGTCCGGCTCGTACCCCTTTGGGCAGGCGATGGTCAGGTGCACCCCCGTCCTGGCTGCCCCGGTGCACCAGGAGTTGGCCACGTTGTTCCCGTCCCCGATGAAGGCCACCCGGCACCCCTCGAGCCCGCCCCGCTTCTCCCGGATGGTGAAGAGGTCGACCAGGATCTGGCAGGGGTGGTGGAGGTCGGTCAAGCCGTTGATCACGGGAACGCTCGCGTGCTCGGCCAGCTCGACCACGACCTGGTGCCGGAACGTCCGGGCCACGATCCCGTCCACCCAGCGGGAGAGGTTCCGCGCGCCGTCCGCCACCGTCTCCCGCTCCCCCAGCCGGATGTCCTGGGGCGCGAGGTAGATGGCGTGGCCCCCCAGTTGGGTCATCCCGGCTTCGAAGGTGACCCGGGTCCGGAGGGAGGGCTTCTCGAAGATGAGGGCGAGCGTCTTGCCCGGGAGGAGCGGGTGGGGGACCCCGGCCTTCTGCTTGGCTTTCAGGTCGCCCGCCTGCGTGAGCAGCGCCGCAATCTCGGCCGCCGACCAGTCGTGCAGGCTGATGAGATCCCGCTTCTTCATGCCGCCTCCGCCAGGACCTTCTCCAGGATCGCCAGCCCCTCGTCCGCCTCCGCCTCGCTCAGGATGAGGGGCGGGACCAGGCGCAGCACGTCGTCCCCCGCCGTCAGGACCAGGAGGCCCCGGTCCATGCAGCGGGCCACGATCCCCTTCGCGTCCCCGCGCACCTCGATCCCGATGAGCAGTCCCCGGCCCCGGACCGCCTTGATGACGGGGAGCCGGGTCTTCAAACCATTGAACCGGTCCAGGATTCGGGCGCCGAGGCGGGCCGCCCGGCCCGGCAGGTCCTCATCCAGGATCGTGGTCAGCGTCTCCAGGGCAACCGTCGAGGCGAACGGGTTGCCGCCGAAGGTGGCGGCGTGAGTCCCCGGGGTGAAGGCCGCCATGACCTGCTCCCGGGCCAGCATCGCTCCAATTGGGATCCCGCCGGCCAGCGCCTTGGCGAGGGTGAGAATGTCAGGTGCCACGTTCGCCTGCTGGTAGGCGAAGAGAGTCCCGGTCCGCCCCAGGCCGGTCTGGACCTCGTCGAATATGAGGAGAATGCCCCGCTCGTCACACAGTTTTCGGAGGCCGGCCAGGTAGCCGTCGGCCGCCACCTGCACGCCCCCTTCGCCCTGGATCGGCTCCACCAGGATCGCGGCCGTCCGGACATCCACCGCCAGTTCGACGGCTCGAAGATCATTGAACGGCACATACCGGAAGCCGGGGACGAGCGGCTCGAAGCCCTTGTGGTACTTTTCCTGAGCCGTGGCGCTGACGGTGGCCAGCGTCCGCCCGTGGAAGGAGCCCCGCATGGTGATGACCTCGGTCCGGTCGCTGCTCACTCGCTCCTTCGCGTACTTGCGGGCGAGCTTCAACGCCGCCTCGTTGGCCTCCGCGCCGCTGTTGCAGAAGAAGGCCCGGTCGGCAAAGGAGTGGCGGCAGAGGAGCTCGGCCAGGCGGGCCTGCGGCTCGATGTGGTAGAGGTTGCTGACGTGCAGGAGGCGCTGGGCCTGGGCGATGATCGCCTTGGTCAGCCGCGGGTGGCTGTGGCCCAGGGCGCAGACGGCGATCCCGGCCACGAAGTCCAGGTAGGCCTTCCCATCCGCGTCCCAGACCCGGCACCCCTCCCCCCGGACCAGGGCGATGGGGAAGCGGGCGTAGGTGTGCGCGATGTACTTTCCGGTGAGGGCGATGATCTCCTGGTTGGTCACGCCAGCCCCCTAGGCGAAGACCTCGGTCCCCACGCCCTCGGCGGTGAAGAGTTCCAGCAATAGGGCGTGGGGCACCTTGCCATTGATGATGTGGCTCTTCCGGACCCCCCCCTCGAGCGCCCGAAGACACGCCCGGACCTTGGGGAGCATCCCCTCCGCGATGATCCCGTCCTCGATGAGTTTCTCGACGTCGTCCCGGCTGAGGGTGGGATAGAGCGCACCCGCCCGGTCCAGGATGCCGTCGGTATCGGTCAGGAGGATCAGTTTTTCCGCCGCGAGCGCCGCGGCGATCTCCCCCGCCGCCAGGTCGGCATTGATGTTGTAGGTCACGCCTTCATCATCCACCCCGGTGGGGGCCACGATGGGGATGAAGCCTTCCTCCTCCAGCGTCCGCAGGATCCGCGGGTTGATCCCCGCGATCTCCCCCACCAGCCCCAGGTCCACGACCCCCGCGTTCGGCCCCTTCCCCTTCCGGGGGGCGCTCTTCCGGGCGCGGATCAGCCCGCCGTCCTTCCCCGAGAGCCCGACCGCCTGCCCCCCCTTCCGGTTCATCAGGGTGACGAGTTCCTGGTTAATGCTCCCCACCAGGACCGTCTCCACGATCCGCATGGTGGCCTCGTCGGTCACCCGAAGGCCGTCAATGAAGGTGGGCGTCAGCCCCGCCTGGGCCATCGCCTGGCCGATCTGGGGCCCTCCCCCGTGGACCACGACGGGCCGCATCCCGACGTAGCGCATGAGGACGATGTCGGCTACCACGTCCTCCTTGAGGGTGGCGTCGGTCATGGCGGCGCCGCCGTACTTGACCACGACGGTCTTGCCCCAGAAGGCGCGGATGTACGGCAGGGCCTCGGTGAGGACTTGCGCCTTGGCGATGCCGGAGGGATCCACGGGTGCTCCCGGCCGCGTCAGCCGGCCTGCGTGAGGCGCTTCTCCAGTTCCTTGTTGGCCCGCTGGAGCTCCACGTTCGTGTGGGCCAGCTCCTCGACGCTGTGGGTGAGCTGCCGGAACAGTTGGGCGTTGGCCAGGGCCAGCGACACCAGGCAGGAGAAGGTCGTGAAGAGGGCCATGTCGTACTCGTCGAAGGCCCCCCCCTCCCGCTTGTTGTTGGCGTTTAGCACCCCCACGGTCTTTCCGTTCACCTTGACCGGCACGCTCATGAGGGAGCGGGTCGTGTAGCGGTGGAAGAAGGAGGACTCGTTGAACCTCGGGTCCTGCTGGATGTCCTTGATCAGGAGGGGCTCCCCGTTCTGCGCCACGGTGCCGGCGATCCCCTCCCCCACCTTCGGCCGGGCGCCCTCCCGCACGTCCTCGGCGAGGCCGCGGGCGAAGGCGATTCGGAGGGTCTGGGCCCCTTCCTCCATCAGCATGAGGGAGACAATCTCCACCTCCAGCACGTCGGCGATAAAGTCAATCACCCGCTGGAAGAGGACCTGGTTGTTCTGGAGGAACTCCCCCAGGACGTCCCACCGGATGAGGTCGGCCAGGGCCAGGGCGCGGCCCTGGAGTTTCTCCACCTGCACCTGACGCCGCAGTCTGGCCCGACCGCTGGAGGCGAGCAGGGCGGCCCGGCGCACGCCCCGGGAAAGTTCCTCCAGGTTCACCGGCTTGCTGAACACGTCGAAGGCGCCATCCTTGACGGCGCTCACCCCCCGCTCCACCGTCCGGTGGCTGCTCACCACGATCACGGGGAGGTCGGGGCGGTCCTGCCGGAGCAGGTGCAACACCTCCATCCCGTCCAGGCCGGGCATGGTGAGGTCCAGGAGGACCACATCTACCGCCTCTTTCTCCAGCGTCTTGAGCCCCTCCTCCCCGCTGGCGGCCGCCAGGACCCGGTATCCCTCCTTGGTCAGGTGGTCCGCCACCAGAGCCCGGAAGAGCCGCTCGTCGTCAATGATCAGGATGGTCTCGATCACAGGATGTACCGGCTCAGGTCCTCGTTCCGGACCAGCGCCTGAAGCCGCTCCCTCACGTAGGCGGCGTTGATCTCCACGCGGACCCCGGGCATCTGCGGCGCCTCGAAGGAGACCTCGTCCAACAGTCGCTCCATGACGGTGTAGAGCCGCCGCGCGCCGATGTTCTCCGTCGCCTCGTTCACCCCGCTCGCGATGGCCGCGATCTCCTCCAGGGACTCCTTGGTGAAGTCCAGGGTCACCCCCTCCGTCTGGAGGAGGGCCGTGTACTGCTTGGTGAGGGCGTGCTCCGGCTCCGTGAGGATCCTGACGAAATCCCCCCGGGTCAGCGGGTACAGCTCGACCCGGAGGGGGAAGCGTCCCTGCAACTCCGGGATCAGGTCCGACGGTTTGGCCACGTGGAAGGCCCCGGCGGCGATGAAGAGGATGTGGTCGGTCCGGACCATCCCGTACTTGGTCGGCACGGTGGACCCCTCCACGATGGGGAGGAGGTCCCGCTGCACCCCCTCCCGGGAGACGTCGGGGCCGACGGTCCGCTCCCGGCCGGCGATCTTGTCAATCTCATCCAAGAAAATGATTCCGGCGTTCTCCACCCGCCGCACCGCCTCCGCCACGACCTCGTCCATGTCAATGAGCTTCCCCGCCTCCTCCTGGGCCAGGAGGCGCCGGGCCTCCCGGACCTTCATCTTGCGCCGCTTCACCCGGCCCGGCAACAGGTTCCCTAGCATCTCCTGGAGGTTGATGTCCATCTGGCCCATCCCCGCCCCCGGGAAGACCTCCATCATGGGGAAGGCCTTGTCCTTCACCTCCACCTCCACCACCCGCTCCTCCAGGACCCCGTCCCGGAGCATCTTCCGGAACTTCTCCCGGGTCTCCTGCGCCGGCGGCGGGGCGGCCGGCTCGAAGCCGGGCGGGGCGGGGCGGGCCGCAGGGAGGAGGAGATCCAGCAGGCGCTCTTCGGCCAGGTCGGCCGCCCGCTCCTCCACGCTCTTCGCCCGCTCCCCCTTCACCATGCTCACGGCCAGTTCCGTCAGGTCCCGGATCATGGACTCCACGTCCCGGCCGACGTAGCCCACCTCGGTGTACTTGGAGGCCTCCACCTTGAGGAACGGTGCCTCGGCCAGGCGGGCGAGGCGGCGCGCAATCTCGGTCTTCCCGATCCCCGTGGGACCGATCATGATGATGTTCTTCGGCGCCACCTCGTCCCGCAGCTCGGCGGGGAGCCGCTGGCGGCGCCAGCGGTTGCGCAGGGCGATGGCCACGGC
>CAZRDA010000102.1:0-6231 GCA_964598715.1 uncultured bacterium
ACGCCTACACCTCATCGGAGATCCAGACCTACGAGGACCTGGGACTCTGCCGGTACGGGCAGGGGGGCTCGTGGGCCGAGGAGGGGCACCCGTTCCTGGCGAACCTGGACTACGGCCTGAAACTCAAGAAGCCGGGGACGCTGCCGGTCAACCCCTCGGGTGGCCTCATCGCCTGCGGCCACCCGGTGGGGGCTACGGGCCTCATGCAGGCGGTCTTCGCCCTCTGGCAACTGCAAGGGACGATTAGGAAGCACTTCGGGAGCGATGCGCTCCAGGTCCCGGGGGCGCGGCGCGGTCTCATCCACAGCCACGCCGGGACCGGGACCTACGTCACCGTCACCATCCTGGAAAAGGAATAGGAGGGAGCGATGGCGCGAGAACGACGGAAGCGCGAGACACCCAGAGCGCGGCATCCGGGCAGCAGCGGCCAACGGCGGCCGGTCAAGCGCGAGCCCACCAAGCGGGAGGCGGGGACGGCGCGGCGACGAGCGGCGGCGGGGGCCGGCCGGCCAGGGCCAGCAGCGACGCCCAAGCAGCCGTCAGCGACTCGACCGGCCGCCGCGTCGCCGCCGGAGCGGGGCACGCAGCGGCTGCCCGACACCCCGCGGGCGGCGCCTCCTCCTCCGGAGCAGGGGACGAAGCAGCCGGCGCCGCGCGTGCGCAAGTCGCTGCGGGTCTTCCCAGAGCAGTTCACGCTCCCGGAGACGGACGAAGGGACCGTTCTCTTCAATGTCCCGTTCCCCGAGGACCTGAAGGACCTGAAGAAGATGGCCCCAATCATTATCCGGCAGCCCTACCACATTGACTATATTCACTCTTATGGCCAGGACTCCCCGTTCTTCGCGGGGCTGGCCAACCGGAAGTTGCTGGGGACCGTCTGCACCGCCTGCGGCTACAAGTTCGCCACGCCAAAGCGGCACTGCATGGAGTGCGGGGGCGAGTGCGACTGGTTCGAGTTGCCCAAGGAGGGCCAGGTCCACACCTTCACGGTCTGCCACTTCGGGAGCGAGGAGTTCCTGAAGGAGACCCCGTTCATCCTGGCTCTCATCGAGTTCGAGGGGGTGAATACGCTCTTCCTCACGCGCCTGGTCGGCCTGGACCCGGCCGACGCCTCGCTCGACTGGGTGGGAATGGCAGTCGGGGCGCGCTTCCGGCGCCTGAGCAAGTTCAAGCCGACGGACGTGTATTTCGTGCCGGCGGAGGGGGTCGCAGTCCGCTGAGGCCGGCCAGGGGCGGGGCGAAGCGATGGATCTCGAATTAACCGACGCGCAACGCATCCTCCAGGAGACGGTCCGGGACTTCTGCGCCAAGGAGATCATCCCGGTGGCGGGGGAGTACGACCGGAAGGAAGAATTCCCCTGGCCCATCGTGCGGCGGCTCGCCGAACTCGGCCTCCTGGGGATCCTGGTCCCGCCCGAGTACGGGGGGGCGGGCCTCGATTACGTTTCCTACGCTCTAGCGCTCGAGGAACTGGGGCGAGCGGACGGGTCGATCACGCTCACGGTGGAGTCGCACAACTCCCTGGCCGCCAACCACATCCTTCTCTTCGGGACGGAGGCGCAGAAGAAGAAGTACCTGCCGAGGTTGGCCCGCGGGGAGGTGCTGGGCGCCTGGGCCCTGACCGAAGCCGGCTCAGGGAGCGACGCCGCCGCTATGCAGGCGACGGCCGTCCGGCACAAGGACCGCTACACCCTCAACGGGACCAAGAGTTTTATCACCCAGGGGACCGTGGCCGGCATCTACGTGATCATGGCCGTCACCGATCCGGCCAAGGGATCCCACGGGATCTCCGCCTTCATCCTCGAGAAGGGGATGCAGGGCCTCACCCCCGGGAAGAAGGAGCGGAAGTTGGGCCTGCGGGCCTCGGACACGGCGCAGGTCATCTTCGATAACGTAAAAGTGCCGGCCGAAAATCTCCTGGGCGAGGAGGGCCACGCCTTTCTGGACGTGCTCCAGGTCCTGGATGGGGGCCGGATCGGCATCGCCGCCATGGCGGTGGGGCTCGCCCGGGGAGCCCTGGAGGAGAGCCTGGCCTACGCGAAGCAGCGGGTCCAGTTCGGCAAGCCGATCGCGGAGCACCAGGCCATCCAGTTCAAGTTGGCCGATATGGCCACCGAGATTGACGCCGCCCGCCTCCTCACCTGGCATGCCGCAGCCACGATGGATCGGGGGGAGCGGGTCACCAAACTTGCCTCCATGGCCAAGGTCTTCGCGGCCGAGGTTGGGATGCGGGCGGCCACGGCCGCCGTCCAGATCCACGGTGGCTACGGCTACCTCGCCGACTACCCGGTGGAGCGCTACTTCCGCGACGTCAAACTCTGCGAGATCGGCGAGGGGACCTCTGAGATCCAGCGCCTCATCATCGCCCGGGAAATCCTCGGCCGAGAGTTCGTGTAACCGCTGATCCTGCGCCTCTTTCCCGCCCTTTTCCCCTTTACATCGCAGGCGCCTCTATGGTAGGGAGTGGGCCTGCACATCCCGTATCACGGCCGCAGGGGCGCGCACGAAGTGAACCTCGTCGAGCAAGTCCGCAGGGGCAATGTCCGGGCGATCGCCCGGTTGATGTCCCTTATTGAGGACGGGTCAGCGGATGCGACGCCCGCCCTGCGCGCGTTGTATCCCTTTACCGGCAGCGCTTACCTCCTGGGAATCACCGGGCCGCCCGGCTCGGGGAAGAGCACCCTGGCCGATCGGCTGACCGAGGCGTTCCGCCGGCAGGGCCTGACGGTTGGCATCGTGGCCGTGGACCCGACCAGCCCTTTCACCGGCGGCGCCATCCTCGCGGACCGCATCCGGATGCAGCGCCACAGCCTGGACCCGGACGTCTTCATTCGGAGCATGGCAACCCGGGGACAACTGGGGGGGCTGGCCCCGGCGACCCACGCGGTGGTGGATGTCCTGGATGCCGCCGGCAAGGCCATCATCCTCATCGAGACAGTGGGGGTCGGGCAGGACGAGGTGGAGATCGTCCGGCTCGCCCACACGACGCTGGTGATCATGGTGCCGGGGATGGGGGACGAGGTGCAGGCCATCAAGGCCGGGATCCTGGAGATCGGCGATCTGTTCGTGTTGAACAAGGCGGACCGGGAGGGGGCGGACCGGACCGTCACGGAGCTTCACATGATGCTGGGGCTCGCCAGCACGACCGGCTGGCGGCCGCCCGTTCTGAAGACGGTGGCCCCCGAAGGGGTGGGGATCCCGGAAGTGGTCCAGGCCATTGAAGCGCACCGGGCCTATCTGGAGCAGAGCGGCCTGAAAGCGCAGAAGGGGAAGGAGCGGTCGCGGGCCGCCGTCCTGGATCTGCTGCGGGACCGCCTGACCCGGGCCGCGCTCCAGAAGGCCCATGGGAACGGGTCGCTGGAGGCGGTCCTCGATCGGATCGCCCGCCGGGACCTGGACCCGTACACGGCGGTGGAGGAGATCATCAGAAACGTGGGGCTGTAAGGGGGAGCAGCGCGATGCGCGTGGTCTTCTGCGGCCGGTGGAACAGGCACTCGTCATCCTATCCGGAGACCAAGGAGCTCTGGCGCGTTCGGGAAGCGGTGGATCACGGCCGGGCTTCTCCCCAGGATCTCCGCCAGGCAGAGGACGCCGCCACCGCGCTGCTCCTCTCACAACTGGAGCGCCTGGGGCTCGATGCGGTCTCTGACGGCGGGCTGCGCTGGGATTCCCTGTATGATGTCGCCCGGCGCATCGGAGGCTGTGCGGGGTTCACGCGCCTGATCCGGATTCCGGAGACCAACCATTTTCATCGTCAGCCGGTGGCGACCCTCCCTTTGCGCTGGGAAGGTCCGATCCTCCTGAATGACCTGTCCTTTGCGCGGGCCCATACGCGCCTCCCCGTGGCCGTGACGCTTCCGGGTCCCTATTCGCTGGCGCGGCAGACGGAGAACTACAGCGCGGTCGGCCTAGCGCGGCTGGCCGAGGCATATGCGGCGGCCCTTCGGGAAGAAATCACCTCGCTGCTGGATGCTGGCGCGGCCTTCGTGAAGATTGACGATCCCCAGATCCTGATGCATCCCGAGGCTGCCTCCGCCATCCGCAACGCGACGGAGATCCTGACGCAGGGTCTCGACCCGAGCCGCATCGGCCTCTCCACCTGGTTCGAGGACGTGAGCGTCTTCCCGGGCTACTTTGCCCTACCCTTCGGGCTGTTCTTCCTGAACCTGACGGGGAATGGGAAAGCCATCGCGGCACTCCGCGAACTGCCACCAGACCGCGCTCTTGCCCTCGGGGTCATTGACGCCTATCAGACCTACGAAGAGCAGCCGGGAGAGTTGTCCGAGCGGGTTCTCTCCATCGCACCGCATCGGTCGGGATCCTCCCCTATCGTGACAGCGAACACCGACCTATCATATTTGCCGTGGGAGCGGGCGTTGGAGAAACTGAGGGTGCTCGTCGCCTGGGCCCGGACGGCTTACAAGGAAGGAAAGCCTTAGCAGAGTGGGCGGGCCCTGAGCGGATCATCGAGTCTATTCGGATGCAATAACGGGAGGAGAATCCCAGCGCCATGAAGCAACTTCGCGACATCGTCCCCGGGGTCCTTTATTCGACCAGCCACGTGGGGAGCCTCCCCCAGCCGAAGGAGCTGCGGCTGCTCCGGAAGCGCATCCGCGAAGGGGATGAGCGGGCCCGGGAAGAATACCGGGTGCTCGGTGAGCAGTTCACGAAGGAGTGGATGATCTGGCAGGAAAAGGTTGGTATTGATCTTCCGGCGGGCGGCGAATTCCTCCGCGAAGACATGGCGGCCTACTTTGGGCAGTACTTCGGTGGGGAGCTCCTCGACTTCATCCCCTCCTACGAGAACCGCCGGTATCGCCCGGTCGAATACGCCAAGCCGGTGGCAGGCGGCCCTCCCTTCCTGCGGGAGGCGTTCCAGCGGACGCAGGCGTACACTTCGCGGCCCATCAAGGAGACCATCACGGGCCCCGCCACGCTGGCCGACTGGGCGGTCCTCAAATATCCGCCCTATTACCAGGACCGCGGGCTTTTCAGGCGGGACCTGGCGCAGGCGCTCCGTGAACAGGTTGCTTTTCTCGTCGAAGTCGGCCTGAAAGTCTTGCAGGTGGATGAACCCGCGCTGACAACGAAGCGCCGGTCCCTCGACGACGACCTGGTGGCGATTGCCGAGACGGTCGCCGGGCTTCAGGATCGTGTGTACCTGATCCTCCACATCTGCTATTCCACCTACGAGGCGCTGGAAGCGTCCTGGCGAGGGATCTGTGCCCTGCCGTTCCATCAGATTCATATGGAAATGGCGAACCGGAACTACGCGCTGCTGCCCCTGATCGAGCGATACGGCCTGGGCGGGAAAGACCTCGGGCTGGGCGTGGTGGATGTCCACACCGATCGGATCGAGACGCCCGAAGAGATTGTGGCTGGCGTGGAGCGCGTCCGGCGGGTCGTGCCGGACGAGAAGATCCAGCTTCTGCCGGACTGCGGCCTCAAGGAGCGGACGGCGCCGGTGGCCAAAGCCAAGCTCGAGGCGATGTGCGCCGCCGCCAGCCTCCTCCGCGCCAGGTACGGCTCAGCGAGTTGACGATGGCGGACCGGGGACACGATGCGCTCCGGCTCCCCGGAGGGCTACTACTGGCGGAACCTCTTCCGCTGGGCCTGCCGCCCCGCCGGGAAGGACAACGCCAGCGTGTATTTGAAGCACGTGGGGATCGGGAGGGCCCGACTCCAGGCGCTCCGGAAGCAGCAGATAATCTGAGAGCGGCGGCGGTCACGGGGCAAGCGGCTCCCGCCGACCCAGGAGGGCGTGTGGAAGTTCTCATGGAGGGGCGCGCCCCCGTCTGCTTTACCCACCCCGACGACTTCCGGGAGTGGGTCCGGACGCACAAGCGCCGCGAGCCGGTGGAGAGGCTCCTGACCGCGAGGGAAGCCGTCGCCCGGTACGTCGCCGACGGCGATTACCTCGCCTACGATTTCTCCTCGCTGACCCGCGGTCCCCAGGCGCTGGTGCGGGAGATCATCCGGCAGCGCCGGCGGGGCCTGTGGGTCTGCGCCGAGTTCACCCTGCACGAAACGACGCTCCTGACGGGTGCGGGTTGCTGCGACCGGATTGACGTGGGGTTCCTGGGGTACGGCGGCTACATCGGCCGCGCCGTGAGCGAGGGGCGGGTCCGGGTCTCCGAGTGGACGAACGGCTCTCTGGCGGTGCGAATGCTGGCGGGGGCCCGGGGGGTCCCCTTCCTCCCGGTCCGCAACCTCCTGGCCACCGACACCCTG
>CAZRDA010000103.1:0-6229 GCA_964598715.1 uncultured bacterium
ACAAGCGCGGCATCACCATCGACATCGGCCAGGAGGCGGGCTGCGCGCTGGCGCGCCGCCTGATCGCGCAGGCCGACGTGGTGGTGGAGAACTTCCGCCCCGATGTGATGGAAGGGCTGGGCCTGGGACCGGAGGCGTTGCGTACCCTCAATCCCCGGCTCGTTTATTGCAACATCTCGGGGTTCGGCCGGGATGGTCCCTACCGGCGCCGGCCCGCCTACGACCAGATCGCGCAGGGAATGGCGGGCCTGATGAGCGTCACGGGGGAGCCGGGCCCGGAGGAGAAAGACATGGCAAGGATGCCAGTATATGGCTTCGTCGTCGCAGGGATCGTGGCGGCGGTCCTGTCCGGGGGACCGGCCGCCACTGAGGAACAGTGCGGCGCGATCTACCCCCACATCAAGGACAGTCAACTCAAGGTGGAGATGGTCCCGCAGAACGCGGAGCGAGCCCAGGCCAGGATTCGGAACACCGACACCTCCACGACAGCCAGGAACACGACGGTCCTGGTGACCTTCTGGAATGCCGCCAACCAGCCTCTCGAGAGTACCTGCGTCCGTCTGGGGGATGTGCGGCCGGGTCAAGAGGTGGACTTCGAGGTCGCCATACCAGCCGGGACTGCCCGGCTCTCCGCGGGCGCTCAGTCCACCTGGGGCCAGTAAGACCCGGTTTCGAGTCCCCTCGCTCCCTCCCCTCGTCTCAGACCTTCACCCTCGTGAGTGGCCTATTCCGGCCTGCCTTGGTCCGCTATTTGCATAATTTATAACGGGCCAGGCCACGTGAGCCGGAGTGCTCCACCCGGGAACCCCAGCCCTGGAGCCCGAGATGTCCCCGAGAATCCTGGTGCCTCCGCCCCGTGCTTACGACCATGGGCGAGTCGGGATCCTCCTGGTACTCGCTCTTCTCGCCACAACTCTCGGCTGCCAAGCGGCGAAGGACAAGACTGTTCCGAATGCCCTCGTGGGGGTCTGGCAGACGTCGGCGCAGAAATACGCGGACCGCTTCTTCGAGATCACCGCAGATACAGTCATTTTTGCGATTGGCGGAGGGAAGACCAACAGCCGCCCGATCTCGGAGATAGAGACCCTCCGAGAAGAGACACGAATCCTGTACACCATCACCTATCTGAGTGCGGAAGCCCAGAAGTATCGGTTTTCCTTTTACTATGATCCCGCAAATGGTGGCGTCATCCGGTTCAAGAATCAACAGCACATTGCCTGGGCGAAAGGGGGGAGGTGACTGGCCATGTGGCTGGGCAGGAGGAGGCGCCTTCTCGTAGATGATCTTCAATATCACCTGTTAGCGGTCAACCTCCTCTATGTCGTGACGGTCCTCCTGATTTTTGCCGCGGCGCTCTTTCTCCCGCTCATGGTCGAGCTGGGGAGGGAGGCCACCTCGCTCGCCGAGAAGCAGGAAGCCGCGAGTCAGTTCCTCTCGCTCCACACGCGCGTGTGGCCGGCCCTCATCGCCGTCTTCCTCCTGCTGGCGATCCACTCGCTTGTGGTGTCGCATCGGGTTGCCGGCCCCCTCTACGGGTTTCGGAGGGTCCTCAGGGCCGTCGCGGAGGGAAAGCTCACCGTGCGGGCGACGATCCGGAAGAATGACTATCTCGCCAAAGAGGCTGATAGCATCAACGACATGATCGCCGCCTTGCAGGAGAAGATCGCGCGCATCCAGGAAGACTTCGGGCAGGTCCGTGCAGGTTTCGACGGGTTGAAGAGAGCGGTTGCGGGTGACGTGGTGGGAGCGGTCCAGGAGCCGTTCCACCGCCTCCATGCCCAGATGAAGCAGGTGCAGGTGGGTCTCGATCAGTTCAGCACGAAGGCGGACGGGGCGCGGTCCGAGGACCAGGTGACGACGAAGCTCGTGTCCGCCCCGGCTCCGAAGACCCCAACATCCTCGACCCGCTCGTAGCCGATGTTCGGGTCGGGTGACGCGGGGAGGGTCACAGGGCTGCCAGCAATGAGGCAGACGCAGCGGTGTTCCGCCACGGGGGAACCGGCCAGTCTGGTGGTGCCGCTATGGGGCCACGACCCTGCCCGGGGCTCCGGGGGGGATAGACGTTCTCGCGGTTTCACGATCGTCGAGCTGCTGATCATCGTGGCGATCCTGGGAACGGTCGCCGGGATCGGGGTTTCGTACTACCGGGATGCCCTGGAGAAGGCGAGGATCGCCCGGACGATGGCGGATGTCCGGGTGCTGGAGAAAGACCTCGCGATCTATAAGCTGGACGCCCAAAAGTTCCCGGACTCCCTGGCCGAGTTGGGGCGGGGGAATCGTCTCGATGCCTGGGGACGTTCCTTCGAATACGTGAGATTCTGCGAGCCGGGTGAGACGAGGAGCGGGCGGGACAGGGGCAGGGGCGGCGCCGACCGCGGCGACAGGGACCGCGGCGACAGGGACCGGGACCGGGGCGGGGGAGGGGACCCTGACGAGGACAGGGGCAGGGGCGACGGCGACCGGGACGACAGGGACCGCGGCGACAGGGACCGCGGCAACAGGGACCGGGGCGACAGGGACCGGGACGACAGGGACCGCGGCGACAGGGACCGGGGAAGGGACGGGGACGGGAGGAGGGAAGATGATGACAGTGACGATTGCGAATCGCGGCTAGGGAAGATGCGAAAGGACAAATTTCTGAAACCGTTGAATTCGGACTACGACCTGTACAGCGTAGGCAAAGACGGAGAAAGCAAACGACAGCTCGATAACCGCGAGAGCCGGGATGACGTCATCCGCGCCGTTGATGGGATGTATGTGGGTTTGGCTTCAGAGTTCTAACTTGCGTGCCGATCATGAAGTTTGACCCGACATTCCTCCGGAGCAAGGTTGCCCGCCGAATCTTCAGGCTGTTCGTCGTCTTTCGGAGCAAGGTTGCCCGCCGAATCTTCAGGCTGTTCGTCTTCTGCGCTCTCTTTCCAATCATTATCTTCGCGATCGTCTCCTTCAGCAAGGTGGCAGAACAGCTCAATGCGCAGAGCCAGCGGCGGCTCCATCAGGTGAGCAAGGCCGCGGGCCTGGCCATCTACGACAGGCTATTGTTTCTTGAGGCCGAGATGAAAATGCTCACGAAAAACCTCAAAGCGGGCACCGGCGAGACCATCCAGGCGCGCTCCGAACTGCTCGGGGATGACCTCAAGGGGCGCTTCAGGGGCCTCGCCGTGGTGACGGATCCGGGGAGGGTGGTCCCGCTGGTCGGTCGGCTCCAGGCGCCCCCAGAGCCCACCGCAGCGGAGCAGCGACACCTCAGTGCCGGCAAGACGCTGGTCTGGAGCCAGCCTCATCCGGATTCCCCGTCGCGCATCTTCCTCAGGAGGGCGCTTGACCCGTCCCGTCCCGGGCGGGGAATCCTGGTCGGAGAGGTAAACCGCACGTACCTCTGGGGCCTCGGCGATGAGACCACGTTGCCGCCCACGACCGATCTCTACATATTGGATCAGTCGAACACCCTCCTCGTCTCCTCGGTGCCCGGTCCGGTGCGCTTCCCAGCACACGTGATGGACGAACTGGAGCGCTCCGCCTCGGGGCAATTCGAGTGGAAAGAGGGCGAGCGGGAGTACCTGGCGGGGTACTGGTCCCTCCCGCTGCAGTTCATTTTTTTAGTTCCCAAGTGGACGGTTGTCCTGAGCGAGTCGAAAGCCGACGTCCTCGCCCCCATGGAAGACTTCCGGAAGGCCTTCTACGCGGCCATCGTGCTGTCCCTGGGCGGAGTTCTCCTGCTGAGCATCAGTTGGATCCGGCGACGCCTGGTGCCACTCGAACGGCTCAGCGAGGGGACCCGACGGATCGCCGGGAGAGACTTTGCCAGCCGAGTGACGGTCGCGAGCGGCGACGAGTTCGAGGACCTGGCGGCATCGATCAATGCCATGGCTGGCGATTTGGGGAGGCAGTTTCACACCCTCGCCACCGTGGCGGAGATTGACCGGGCGATCCTCTCGGCGTTAGATACCAAAGCCATCGCCACGACGGTGTTGATCCGCATGCCGGACGTCGTTCCCTGCGACGGTGTCTGCGTGACGCTCCTCCATCCCGTCACGCCGGGGGCGGCCCGGACGTACCTCCGGGACGGCGACCGCGAGGGGGAACCCCTGGTGGAATCGGTCGCGCTGGCTCGAAGAGACGCCGAAGAACTGCGCGCCAACCCGGAGGGACTGGTCATCGCTGCGGGCAACAGGGTGCCGGGCTATCTGGTGCCCCTGGCCGCGCGCGGCAACAGAGCGTTTCTGGTCCTGCCGATTTTCCTCAAGGAGAAGTTATCGGCTCTCATCGGGCTCGGGTACAGGGATCTCCCCGCGCAGAGTCAGGAGGACCTGGTACGGGCCCGTCAGGTGGCTGACCAGGTGGCTGTAGCCTTGTCCAATGCGCGGCTGGTTGAGGAGCTTGACCAACTGAACTGGGGAACGCTCCAAGCCCTGGCGCGGGCGATTGATGCGAAATCCCCCTGGACGGGTGGTCACTCCGAACGGGTGACGGAACTGGCCGTGAAGATCGGCCGGGTCCTGGGCCTGAATCAGAAGGAACTGGACACCCTGCATCGCGGGGGGTTGCTTCACGACATCGGCAAGATCGGCACGCCGCCGGCGGTCCTCGACAAGCCGGGGAAGTTAACCGCGGAAGAGAACCGGATCATGCGTGAGCATGTGCGCCTGGGGGCGCGCATCCTGGAGCCCATCCCCGCCTACGCCGACGTGATCCCGATCGTCCTGCACCATCACGAGTGGTATGACGGCACCGGCTATCCCGACGGCCTGGCCGGGGAAGCCATCCGCCTGGGCGCTCGCATCTTTGCGGTCGCGGATGTCTATGACGCCCTCCGCTCGGATCGGCCCTATCGGCCTGGGCTGGAGCAGGAACGCGTCATTGAACTGATCAGGCAAGGGGCGGGGCGCCAGTTCGACCCGAAGGTGGTCGAGGCCTTCCTGAAGGTCATGGCCCAGGAGGAGAGCGCATCGCCAGGGGAGAGGTCGCAGTTCCCTTCGGTCCTTCCCGTCTGACACGCTCGGTCGGCTCCCCTTCCTCAGCCGCGTCACTCCCGCCGTTTGCGCCCGGGCTGCCGCCGCGTCGGGTGGGCCGACCCCGGGGCCCTCGACCGTCTCGCCGGCCATCCCCGTGGGGACCCGGATGGGATCGTCCGCCCAAGCCCCTTGTCATTCTAGGGGGCGTATGCTATGAAGGCAACCGGTTGTCCCCCGGCGGGCTCGGGGGACTTCAGCCGATGAGCAGCGACCCGGACCGACCTCCAGCGGACCCTCGACTTTCCTCCCGGTCCCCCTCCCCGGGGAGCGACCCCTCGCGATATCCCTCCCCAGCCAATCGTCTGCAGACCCCGACGGGCCGCCTGCCCTGTCTCCGGCCGGGGACAGCCTCGTGCCCCCGCCCTGGCGGGCCTCCTTCCTCCACGGCAGCCCGGGTCTGGCAGTCCGGCCGGCCAAAAAATATTGCGCCGAAGCCCACAATCCTATTGAAGGGGCCCGGGTATTCTGCTATAGACACACATTCAAATAGCGAACGCGTGGCGGACCACCGGGTCCACGTCGGGAGGGAATGATGCTCGAGACGCCCACATGCTACGCGCTGGCGGTCGGTGCGGCGGAGGGAGAGACGGAGCTCAACGCCTTCGATCATGCCCTCCTTGAGGCAGGTATCGGGAACGTCAACCTGGTCAAGGTGAGCAGCATCCTGCCGCCCAAGGCGACCTTCTGCGAAGCGCTCGTGCTGCCGCCGGGAGCCCTGGTCCCGACGGCCTACGCCGCCATCACCGGCGCTACGCCGGGAGAGCGGCTGGCCGCTGCGGTCGGGGTCGGGCTTTCGCGGGACGGCTTCGGCGTCATCATGGAGTTTCACGGCCACTGCGGGAAGGAGGAGGCGGAGCAGCGGGTGGAGGAGATGCTCCACGCCGCCTTCCAGCGGCGGCGGATGACCCTGATGGAGACGCGGATCCGGGCGGTGGAGCACACCGTGGGCCGGCTCGGCGCGGCGGTGGCCGCGGTCGTCCTCTGGTATGACGGGGGAGATGGGGGGAGGGCCTGATGGAATTCTGGTTCACCGAGCGCCAGACGCCCAACCTGGGCCTGACCTGCCGGGTGAAGGAGAGCCTCTGGGTGGAGCGGACCCCGTATCAAACGCTCGCCATCCTGGACACCTACCAGTACGGGCGGATGCTGGTCCTGGACGGGGCGGTCCAGACGACCGAGGTGGACGAGCACATCTACCACGAGATGCTGACCCA
>CAZRDA010000104.1:0-2920 GCA_964598715.1 uncultured bacterium
CGAGGGTCATGCCTGGCCTCCCGCGCGAGGGTCTTTTGCGCTTGCCATTGTAGCCGGCCGATGCTAGTAAAGCAAGCGTCGTGGCTCTCCGGGGCGCGGCCCGGCGGCGAGCGCGCCTGGATTTTTTGTCGCGGGAGGGGAAGGGGGAGCGGAGGGGCCCTCGCGGTGGCGGAGCGGCTGGAAGGGGTGCTGTCCCCGGCGGCGGGAGCCGAGGTCCGGCTGGGCCAGTACGTCGTGCTCGAGGAGCTCCCCGGCGGCGGGATGGCCCGCCTCTACCGCGCGCGGCACGCCAGCCTGGGGCGGGTGGTGGCCCTGAAGGAACTGCACCCCCGCTTCCGGGACGACCCGAGCATGCAAGAACGCTTCCGCCGCGAGGCGGAGGTGGCCACCAGCCTCGCCCACGACCACATCGTCCGGGGCTATGAGTTCTGGGAGGAGGCGGGCAGGGCCTTTCTCGCCATGGAGTTTGTAGAGGGACTGGACGCCAAGGCCCTCCTCGAGCGGACGGGGCGGCTCCCGTTCCCCGTCGCCGTGGCCCTGGGAGCCCAGATCTGCGATGCCCTCGCCTATGCCCACCGCCGCGGCCTCATCCACCGAGACCTGAAGCCGAGCAACATCCTGGTCGCCTCCGACGGTCGGGCCAAGCTTGGCGACTTCGGGATCGCGGCCCTCCCTGACTCCTCCACGCTCACGCAGACCGGCCACGCCCCCGGAACGCCTGCCTACATGTCCCCGGAGCAGATCCAGGGAGAGCCGGTCACGCCCGCCTCGGACCTCTTCGCCCTGGGCCTCGTCCTGTACGAGTTGTGCACGGGGGGCAGGCCGTTCACGGCCGATGGGGAGCGGAGTGTGGTCCGCCAGATGCTCACCAGCGAGCCACAGTCCCCCCGGGCGATCGCCAAGGAGATCCCGCGGACGCTGGAGAGGGTCATCCTGCGGGCCATGAAGCCGCGGCCCGGGGAGCGGTACCCGGAGGCCCTGGCGCTGCAAGCGGCCCTGCTCGAGGCTGTCCCTCTCACCGGGGCCCAGGCCCAGAAGGCTCTGGCCGATTTCGTGGCGGCGGCCCGGCGCCCCCGCCGGGGCCGCTCCGGGAAAGCGCTCCCTCCCGCCCGCCGCGCTCGCACGGCGCGCCTCCTGGTGACAGCCGGGATAGGCGCGATGGTCGTGCTGGCGGTCCCGGGGTGGCTCCGCTGGCACACCCAGGGTCAGATTCCCCATGCGCCGGCCGCCCTGCCCACTCCTGTCCCGACTGCGCCCCTCCCCACCCTGGGGTCGCCGGCTCCGCCCCCGGCGTCCGCGTCGGCCCCGGCTCCGGTGCCGTCGGGAGCGAGCCCCCCCGCGCCGACCCACACGGTGCAGTCGGGCGAGACCCTTGGGGCAATCGCCCTGCGCTACTACCGGGAAGCCCGCCACTCCTCCTTGCTTGCCGCCGCCAATCGCCTCGATCCCCGGGCTCCTCTTCGGGCCGGCCAGGCGCTGCGCCTCCCGAGCGGGGAACCGTACGAGGTCCGGCCGGGGGAGAGCGTCACCCGCATCGCCGAGCGCGAGCTGGGGGATTCCCGGCGGAGTTGGGTGCTCCTCGAGCTGAACGGCCTGAAGGACCCGGACCGCCTCCTCCCCGGACAGACCCTCCGGCTCCCCATCCGCGCGAGTCATGAGGTGCGGCGGGGGGAGACCTTTGGCACCATCGCCGAGCGGTACTACGGCTCGCCCGCCCTCGCCGGGCGGATCGCCCGGTACAATTTCCTGCCGGAGGGGGCGGCGCCCCCGGAGGGGACTCGCCTGGAGATCCCCCTCCTGCCGCCCGCCGTGCCCGGGGGCTGAAGGAGGTTGCATGACGACGCAATCGAAAAAGCGGAAGGACAGCCCAGAGACGCGCAAGATGCGGGCAGCGGGCGGGGTCCGGCGACGGGCCTCCGTCGTCATCCTGGAGGGCCCTGACTCCGGACAGGAGTATCTGCTGGAGAAGGCTGTGAGCGTCGTCGGCCGGATGAAGGGGGTGGACGTCCTCCTCTCGGATAGCTCCGTCTCGCGGCGCCATGCCGCGATTGAAGCCGAAAAGGGAGTCTTCCGCCTGAAAGACCTCGGGAGCACGAACGGAACGCTGCTCAGCGGGAAGAAGATCCGCGAGGGCACCATCCGCCACGGGGATCGGTTCCGCGTGGGGAACACGACCTTGCAGTTCGTCGTGGAGGAGCGCGAAGGGAGCGGTCCGGTCTACATGCTGGAGTGAGGTCCGGGCGCCTGCCTTCGACCCCGGTCGCGATCGTGACTCTCGCTCGCTCGCGGTGGTGCTTGACCGAGCGGAGAACCTGCACTATCCTGCCGGCACTCTAGCGAAAGGAGGGTGAACAGCCATGGAGACGGCGACGCGGGTTTCGACCCTCGCGCAGGCCGCGGTCCCGCGGGGAGGGCTCCTCCGGGACGCCCTCCTGGTCGTGGGCTTCAGTCTCCTGACGGCGCTGTGCGCGCGCATCGTGATCCCCCTCCCCTTCACCCCGGTCCCGATCACAGGCCAGACCTTCGCGGTCCTCCTGACGGGGGCCGCGCTCGGCGCCCGCCGGGGGGCCGCCGCGATGGGGCTCTACGTCCTGGAGGGGCTGGTCGGCTTGCCCGTTTTCGCCGGGGGGGCGTCGGGGCTGGCCCGCCTTCTCGGACCGACGGGCGGCTACCTCCTCGGCTACATCGCTGCCGCCTATCTCACCGGGACTCTGGCCGAGCGCGGATGGGACCGTACCGTCCGCTGGGCGGCGGCGGCGATGGCCGCCGGGAACGCGGTTGTCTACCTGTTCGGGGTTCCCTGGCTCGCCTTCGTCCCTCGGGTGGTCGGTGGGGTCCCGCTCGGATGGGAGCGGGCGGTGACTCTGGGGCTCCTCCCCTTCATCCCCGGCGACCTGATCAAGCTTGCGGCGGCCGCGGT
>CAZRDA010000104.1:3020-6210 GCA_964598715.1 uncultured bacterium
TGGGGCTCCTCCCCTTCATCCCCGGCGACCTGATCAAGCTTGCGGCGGCCGCGGTTGCGCTTCCTGGGGCCTGGGCCCTCGTGCGGCGGGGCGGACTCCGCTGAGGCGTCCGGAAGGATTCGCGGCCCCGCGGGTCATCTCCCCGTCCTCCTGGTGAGACCTCCGTCCAGGTTCCTTCTGCCGTGACCGGGGTGGTGGCTCCCGCGATCCGCCCGCCCGCCTCGTCCCGCGGCCTTCCGGCGCGCGGGCGCCGGAAGTGAACTCACATGATCGGCTTCGTCAAAGCGCACGGCCTCGGGAATGACTACCTGGTGCTGGAAGAGGCCGCGCTCACCTTCCCTCTCACGCCGGCGGCGATCCGCCTCCTCTGCCATCGCCATTACGGCGTCGGCTCCGACGGGATCCTTCTTGCGACCAAGAGTCACGCCGCCGACTTCGGTCTGCGCATCTTCAACCCGGACGGGAGCGAGGCGGAGAAGAGCGGAAACGGCCTGCGGATCTACGCGCGCTACCTGGCGGAGGCGGGGCACGCCCGGGCGGACACCTTCACGGTCGAGACGAAAGGGGGCGTGGTGCGTGCGGCCCTGAGGAGGGAGGCGGGGCGGATCACCGGCATCACCGTGGACATGGGGCGGGCGAGTTTTCTCAGTCGGGAGATCCCGGTGAGCGGGCCGTCGCGGGAGGTCGTCCAGGAGCCGCTCGAGGTGGACGGGGAGATCCTCACCGTCACCTGCGTTTCCGTCGGCAATCCGCACTGCGTCGTCCTGGCCGAGGCGCTCGATCCTGCGCGGGTCCGGCGCCTCGGGCCCAAGGTCGAGCACCACCCCGCCTTCCCGAACCGGATCAACGTCCAGTTCGCCCGGGTCCTCGCCCGGGGGCAGGTGGCCATCCTTATCTGGGAGCGGGGGGCCGGCTACACGCTCGCCTCGGGCTCCTCCGCCTGCGCCGTGGCCGCCGCCTGCCGCAAGAATGGCCTCGCGGACGAGCGGGTGGCCGTTCAGATGCCCGGCGGGACGCTGGATGTCCAGGTGGGGCCGGACTTCAGCCTTCGGATGACCGGGCCAGCGGAGCCGGTCTGCGTGGGGACCCTCAGCGCCGATCTGGAGGCCCGCTGCCGGGCCGGGTGGGAGCCCCCCGCCGGCTAGGGCGGCGGGCATGGACGAGATCTACCTGGACACCGAGAGCCAGCGGGGCCCGGAGGAGGTGCCAGGGGGCTGGGACAACATCCCCGCCTTTGGCCTCGCGGTGGCGGTCACCTGGGATCCCGCTTTCGGGTTCCGGGATTGGCTCGAGCCGGAGGCCCCTCTTCTCCTTCAGGAGATCTCGCGCTTCCCCCGCCTCATTACCTTCAACGGTAATCGCTTCGACCTCCCCCTCCTCTCGGCCTACGGGCCCACGCAGGATTTGCGCCCCAGGTCCTTTGACGTCCTGGCCGACCTCCGCCGCCGTCTGGGGTTCCGGGTGAGTCTGGACGACTTAGCCCGGGCCACGTTAGGGCGGGGGAAGGGGGGGAGCGGCGAGCAGGCTCTCCGCTGGTGGCGCTCGGGTGATCCGAGCCTGCGGCGGAAGGTGGTGGAGTACTGCCGCCAGGACGTGGCACTGCTCCGAGACTGTGTAGAGCACGGGCGCCAGCGCGGCTTCGTCCTGATCCCGGGACCCGACCAGGCCGCCGCCAGCCAGCGCGTGTATGTGGCTTGGACGGCAAAATAGGCCGGCGCTAACCTGGGATCGTCCGCACGGCTCGGGGAATTGGCTCTCTCGGGGGGAGGTATCGGGACGTCCATATGGACGTCAGATGTATGGTATACCCAGGAAAGATGGGCCTCGATCTGGCCTACGTGGTGCGGTCGTGGATCTGGACCCCCGAGCGAGCCCGGAGGTCCCGGAGCCAGGCCAGGAAAATCTGCTGCTCCTTCTGGGCGAGGAGGGCGCGGTGCCAGCTCACCCGCTCCTTCTCGAACGCGGACATCTCGGCCGCGTAGCGCTTGAGGAGACGCAGGACATAGGTGGCCGTCACCGCCTCTACGATCGGGCTGACCTGCCCCGCCTTCAGCCGGAAGGCGGCCAGGCCGAAAGGCTCTGCATCAGCCTCCGGCACGACCGGCCGCCCGAGCGCGAAGGGATCGGTCTTCTTGGCGACCCCCTTGGCCTCCCGGGTCGCCTTCTCCCAGGGGGTCCCGACCCTGACCGCGGTGAGGAACCGCTCCGCCGCCTCCCGGCCTTCCCCGCCGGCGGGGAAGGCCACGTACTCCACCGCCACCTGCTCTTTCGCCGTCCGGAAGGCCGCCCGCGCCTCCGCCTCGGAGACCTTGGCCGTCCCCCGGATCAACCCCAGCATCTTGCGCCGGAGAAGATCCTCCCGGATCCGGCCCTCGAAGGCCTCGGGGGTCAGCCCGTTCAGCCGGAGCAGGTCCAGGTACCGCTCGCGGCTGAACTTCCCCTCCGTGGCGAAGGCCGGGATGGCCTTGATCTCCGCGATGACCTCCTCCTCGCTGGCCCCTACCCCCACCCGCTCGGCCTCTTGGAGGATCAGGACCCGATTGATCAGGTCTTCCAGGACCTGCTGTTGTAACTGGATGGTCTCGAAAAAGCGGGCGTCCGCCTTGTCCCCGTAGAGGCGCCGGAGGGCCTCCTCCTGGCGCTTGTAGGCCTCGGCGTACTCGCCGCGGAGGATCCGGGTCTCCCCCACCGTGGCGATGACCCCGGGGTTCACCGTGTCGGCCCGGGAGCCCATCCCCCAGTAGAAGATGGTCCCGATGAACGTGATGATCACCAGCCACATGACGGGGAAGAAGATGGTCTTGAAGGAGTTCCGGAGGGCGCGCATCATGGGGGGCAACCTCAGTGCCGGGGGGACGCCTGGTGCGGCGCACGGGCCCGGGCCATAGCGGGCCGGAGATCCCTCCCCCGGAGTCCCCCCAGGATATCCGGAAGGTCCACGGGGACGCAAGGGGCTCGTCGAACGGGTCGAGAGCCTCTTGTTTTTGCCAAGGGGCTGTGGTAAGTCTCGGGCACGGGTTTCGGGCATAATTCCTGCATCATCCTCGCGGCAGCATCGGCGCAGGAACATTCTCGGCGGGGGGGGCCTCGATGATCTTCAACTGGTTCTACGGGATGTTCTCCAGCGACCTGGCCATTGACCTGGGGACCGCCAACACGCTCATCTACGTCCGGGGGAAGGGGATCGTCC
>CAZRDA010000105.1:0-6204 GCA_964598715.1 uncultured bacterium
GACCTCCCGCCCCTACTCTAGCAGGTCGCTGAGGAATGAGGCCACCGTACGGGGGCCGCGTCCAGAGGAGGGGGGGGCGGGGGGGGACCGAGACCGTCAGGCTCAGCGGGTTGAGGCCGGGGCGGTGGGGGAGGGCGCCCGAACGGCGGCAGGCCCCTCCGCTTCGGTGTTCTGGACCGGGAGGGTGATGGTGAAGGTGGTCCCCTCCCCGACCCGGGAGGAGACCTCGATGGACCCCAGGTGGTCCTCGATGATCCGGTGGGCGATGGCCATCCCCAGGCCCGTGCCCTTCTCCTTCGTGGTGAAGAAGGGATCGAAGATGTGGGGCAGGAGATCGGGAGGGATCCCGACGCCGGTGTCGGTCACCGCGATCCGGATCGTCTCCCGGGCACCTTCCTCGGAGCCGTTGGTGACCAGGAGGGAGGAGGAGCGGGGCGAGACGAACAGGTCGGAGGTGACGGTCAGGCGCCCCCCCTTGTGCATGGCCTGGATGGCGTTGTGGACGACGTTGGCGAAGCACCGGTGCAGTTTCTTCCGGTCCGCCAACGTCTTCGGCAGGGGGAAGGTCAGGTTGGTCGTGGCCACGATCCCCTGATCCTTCAGTTGCCGCTCGAACATTTCCATGACCTGGAGGAGGACCTCGTTCACCTCGGTCGGCTCGGCGGCCAGGGTGGAGGGGCGCGCCAGTTCGAGCATGTCCTCCAGGACCTGCTGGACCCGATCCAGTTCGCGGGGGACGACTCTGTCGAACTTGGCCCGGACCTCGGCGTCCTGGAAGTTCTGGGACATCAGTTGGGTGAAGATGGAGATGGACGTGAGGGGATTGCGGATGTCGTGGGCAATCCCCGCGGCCATGGTTCCCAGGGCCGCGAGGCGGTCCGAGCGGCGCAGCCGGTCCTCCAGGTCCCGGATCCGGGCGAGTTGCCGGGTCATCTCGTTGAAGGCCGTGCCGAGTTGTCCGATCTCGTCCTCCCCGTGCACCTCGATGGTCTGGTTGAAGTCCCCCCGGCCCACGGCCCCCACCCCTTGGAGCAGGCGCTGGATGGGGGTGGTGAACCGCCGGGCGACCCAGAGGGAGCCCAGGCTGCCGAGGAGCATGGCCACGATCCCGAACCCGGCGATCTGCCAGGCCGTCCGCGCGAGTTCCCTCTGCATGGTCTCAAGGGACACGCCGACGCGGATGGTGCCCCACTTGTCCTGGCTGCTCCCGACTATGACCGGGACGGTGACGTCGTAGACATCGCCCCCCTCGGGAAGGCGAACGCGCTGTACCAGGATATCCTCCGCCGCCGCGGCGCGGAGGCTCACATCGTCCTTCGGCCGGGTCCCCTCCAGATCATTACGGAGGGTGTGGGAGGCTACCAGCCCCTCCCGGTCCAGCGCGATGGCGTACAGGACATCCTCCTGACGGGCGACCTCTGCGAGTTTTTGCTCCAAGCCCACGAAGTTGTACGTCACGAGGTCGTTCATCGTCGCGGCCGCCAAGCTCTGGGCCAAGGTAACGGCCCGCTTCTCCACCTCCCGGATAGTCGTCTGCCGCTGGCGCATCTCCACCAGAAGGGTCCCGGCAAGGACCAGGACGAGGATCAAGGTGTTGACGGCCAGGATGAACTTCGTCCGCAGCCGCACGCTTCTGATCCAGTTATCCAGCCCCTTCAGCATGGCTCACTTCTGGGTGGTCTGCGGCCGGGGATTCTCCAACCAGATGTGGCGCATGGGGATGTAGCGCTCGCCGAGGGCGCTCACCTGGATGCCTCGCACATACGGCTGGAAGACGTGCTCGAAGCTGTAGTAGCTGAGAACGAGGATCGGCGCGTCGCGGACGATGATCCGCTCGGCCTGCTGGTAGAGGCGGACCCGGGCGAAGTAGTCGGCTTCCTT
Organism: uncultured bacterium; assembly: GCA_964598715.1. Lineage (GTDB taxonomy): Bacteria > Methylomirabilota > Methylomirabilia > Methylomirabilales > JACPAU01 > JACPAU01. The sequence continues at coordinate 1,882 of CAZRDA010000105.1, forward strand.
TTCGGCCCGATCCAGGAGGGCATCCACATCCGGGTTCCGGTACTTCGTCGTGTTGTGCGGCCCCTTCGAGTGGAAGAGGAGGTGGAGGAAGCTGTAGGGGTCGGGCGTGTCGGCGTACCACGCGTATCGCCACATCGGGAACCGGCCATCGTACACGCTCGCCTTGAAGGAGGGCCAGTCCGTGTTCCGTTTGATATGCAGTTCGATTCCGATGGCCGCCAGGAACTTCACCACGGCCTGCTCTTCGGCCATGAAATCTTCGTTGCTTGTACCTACTGCGGACCAGAGTTCGAGCGGCGGGATTCCTTTGCCGTTGGGGAACCCCGCTCTGGCGAGCAGGGCCTGGGCCTTTTCTGGGTCGTACTCCTGCCCGGGGATGTTCGGGTCGTAGCCATACGTCCCGGGGGGAAGAACACCGACACCGGGCAGGTAGCGGTCGCCGAAGACCTCGCGAGCGATCCACTTCCGGTCCACCGCATGGACGAGGGCCTGGCGGACCAGCGGGTTGTCCAGCGGCTTGACTTTGGTGTTGTACGCGAAGAACCGGATACTGAGGATGGGCCGGCGGACGTACTGGAGGCCCTTGTCCTCGATGATCTGCCGCCGTTCCTTGGCTGGGATCGGTGAATCCTCAAGCAAGCCTGCCTTGAAATCAGCCCAAATCTCCTGGACCTTCATCCCAGGGTAGATGCGGTACACGATCTTTTCCAGGTAGGGCCGCCCGTCAAAGTAGTCCGGGTTCGCCTCTAGGACGATCTCCTTGCCCCGGTTCCATGCCTTGAGACGGAACGGGCCGGTCCCCACCGGCCGCTGGGCGAAGTCCTTTCCCGGTTCCTCCACCGCTTCCCGGGGGATCACCTTTGTGGCGCCGACCGCCAAGGTAGCAACAAAGGGGGTGGAGGACTCGGTCAGAGTGATCTTCAAGGTATAGCGGTCGAGGGCCTGGAGCCCCCGGACATTGGGCGCCCGCCCCTCCTGGAACTCCCGGGCGCCCTGGACGCGCTGGAACAGCTCGGCGGCTGGCGAGCCGACTTTCGGATCGAGGAGGCGCGTGAAGGAATAGACGAAGTCGTCGGCCGTCACCTCCCGGCCGTTGTGGAACTTGACCCCTCGGCGGAGATTGAAGGTCCAGGTCAGGCCATCCCGGGAACTCTTCCAGGAACTGGCTATGGCGGGACGGATGGAGAGCGTCTCGTCGAACTGAACAAGGCCGTCGTAGATCTGCTGGGCGATGGTCCGCCCGTAGATGTCACTCAAGAGGGCCGGGTCGAGAGTTGCTGGATCCTGAAGAAGAGCCCGCCGGTATATTCCACCCGGCTGGGGTGGCTTGCCCTCTGACGGCCGAGTCGCTGGTCGTGGGGCCGGGGGTGTCTCCGCTAAGGCTGGCTGGGGTCCCTGGATACCTGAGGGTGGCAGCAATGCAATAACAAGAAAGACAAGGAGTAAGGTGAGGAGGGCAAAATACGGCCGGGCGAACCGCATTGGTCCTCCTTGCTTATGGTTTCGTATTGCTTCGGCCCAACCATGTCAAGCCATGTCGCCTGGTCATGGGGGGTAACAAATACTCAATTCGAGTCCGACTGTCAAGTATCCCGTAGTTTCATCCATTGGCGTTACTCCGGCGTACTGCAACATCGGTGGCTAATTGCCGCGCGGTGAAAAAAAAGAGAGAGAGAAGGCAACCTCCTTCTCCCTCTCTCTCGCTCTCTCGTGACCTAGGAGCCTAACAGTACCCGCCCTGTACTCGCTTGTACTCGATTCGCCTAGCCGCTGCCGCCGTCGGCCATGCCGATGCCGCTGACCACCGGGGTGGACTCGCTCTCGAAGGTCGGCACAACCAGGAGTGCCGAGGCAGCCAGAACCAGAGCCGTGATGACAGTCCAGATCGCCTTCTTCATCGTAGCCCTCCTTTAGGTTTCGTGAATTGAGGACTCCGCTCTGTGGATGCCCCTGGGAAGGAGCAAGGTGGATGCCACCGGCCGATTCCTAACCCCCCGCCCCTTGTAACCCCAAGATTGTGCGCAATTTTTTGCCCGTTCGCGCGATTTCGTGCAAAAGGGCCACTGCATCCTAAATTGGGCGCGGAAAGCGTACCCTGTACGTCACCCACGAGCGATATCTGTTTAACTTATTGCAAAAAATGACGTTCCTGTTTCCTCGAAAACCAGTGCATTTTCAGGATTTCTGAACACCGTTTTGTGCGGTCGGGGGCGGGCTCAGTCTGCGGGAGCAGGAAGACGCTGCTCGAGGTGAACCCGGCGCATCTTCGCGGCGAGCGTGTTCCGGTGCAATCCCAGGAGCCTGGCGGCCTCGGTCTGATTGCCCTGCACCTTCTCCAGCACGCGCAGGATGTACTGTCTCTCGAAGTGGTTGCGCGCATCCCGTAGCGTAATGCGGTCCCGCTGGACCTCATCCAGGAATTCGGTCTCCCGAATGGAGATGTCCAGGGGCAGTTCGCGCAGCGTGATGATCTCGCCTTTGGCCAGCGCGACCGCGCGCTCGATGACGTTCTCCAGTTCCCGGACGTTCCCGGGCCAGTCGTACTCGTAGAGGGCCGCCGTCGCCCCGGCCGAGAACCCCTTCACCTTCCGGTTGAACTCCCGGTTGTACTTGGCCAGGAAGTAATCCACGAGCGGGGGGATGTCGTCCTTGCGCTGCCGGAGCGGGGGCAGGAGGATCGGGACGACGTTCAGGCGGTAGTAGAGGTCCTCCCGGAAGCCCCCCTCCTCGACCGCCTTCTTCAGGTCCCGGTTGGTGGCGGCAATGACCCGCACGTCAATCTTGATCGTCCGGCTCCCGCCCACGCGCTCTATCTCCCGCTCCTGGAGCCCGCGCAGGATCTTGGCCTGGAGGTCCAGCCGGAGCCCCCCGATTTCGTCCAGGAACAGGGTCCCGGTGCTGGCCATCTCGAACTTCCCGACCCGGGTCTGGACTGCGCCGGTGAAGGCTCCCTTCTCGTGGCCGAACAGTTCGCTCTCGAGCAGTTCGGCCGGGATGGCGGCGCAGTTGACCGCCACGAAGGGGCGCTGGCCGCGCGTGCTCTGCTGGTGGATCGTCCGGGCGAGGACCTCCTTTCCCGTGCCGCTCTCCCCGGTGAGCAGCACGGTGGCGTTGGTGTCTGCGATGCGTGCAACCAGGTCGTAGATCTCCAGCATCCGGGGGTGCTTCCCCACGATGCTCTTGAACCGGCGGCCGTGGGCGACCTCGGCCCGCAGGTACAGAACCTCCTTCTCGAGGGCCTGCTTCTCCACCACCCGCTTGATCAAGGCCAGGATCTCGTGGATGTCGAAGGGTTTGATCACATAGTCAAAGGCCCCGAGTTTGATCGCGTCCACGGCGGTCTTCAGGGATTTCACCGCGCTCACGATGATCACATCGGTGGCGTCGTTGGTCTCCCGGATCCGGCGCAGAACATCAATCCCGTCCATGCCGGGCATCCGGATGTCCAGGAGGATCAGGTTCACATTGGTCCGCTTGAGGGTGGCCAGGACCTCCTCGCCGTTCTCCGCGAACTCGAGGTCGTAGTCTTTCTCTAAAATGGCCTCGAAGGACTCCCGGATCCCCGGCTCATCATCCGCCACCAGGATGAGGGGCCGCACGCTCGTTTGCGTCTCCGCCGGCATCGGCTGCTCCCCCGGGCCACCACGCCCGCTGGTTCCAGTGTGGTATCCCAGGCTGCTGGGGTTGTCAAGGTCGCTGCGCGTATGCGCCCACCGCGCCTTGACACGCCCAGAGGCATCGGGGATGATCCTCTCATGAGTCTCCAGGAGACGGTGCGGATGCTGCCGGATGCGCCCGGTGTCTATCTCTTCAAGGATGGCCGCGGGCGGGTCCTGTATATCGGCAAGGCCCTTTCCCTCCGCAAGCGTGTCCAGTCCTACTTCCACTCCGACGCCGCAAGTGAAAAGGCCGCCGCCCTCCTCCCCCAGGTCCGCGACGTCGAGGTCATCCTCACCGACAGCGAACTCGAGGCCCTCATCCTCGAGAGCAACCTGATCAAGGAGAAGCGACCGCGCTACAACGTGGTCCTCCGGGACGACAAGCACTACCCGTTCCTGAAACTCGACCTGAAGGACCCCTGGCCGCGCCTCCAGGTGGTCCGCCGCATCAAGGAGGACGGGGCGCTCTACTTCGGCCCCTACGTCCCGGCCGGGGTGATGTGGAAGACCCTCGGCCTCCTGAATAAGACCTTCCCGTACCGGAAGTGCCGGAACATCCAGGGCCGCCGTCTCTGCCTGGACTACCATCTCGGCCGGTGCCTCGGGCCCTGCGAGGGGAAGGCGGACCGGCAGGAGTACGACCGGGTCATCGAGCGGGTCCGCC
>CAZRDA010000106.1:0-6138 GCA_964598715.1 uncultured bacterium
GTTCTTGGCCAGCACCTCGTCGGAGATGATGTCGGTGAGCAGGCAGATGACGCCGTCCCTGCCCTGGAGTTTCTGCAACAATTGCTTGGGGGTGAAGGGGAGATCCCGCTGGTTGCTCTCCACGTCGCACTGCTTGGCGACGGTCGCAAGCGACTCGTCGAAGATCTTCCGCGTCACGAGGACCTTCGGTCTCACGGGGTGCCTCCTTTTCGGATTCTGAGCGGGGATTTTTTGAGGGGAGCGATCACACTCTACGGAGGCAGCCCCGCGATTGTCAAGCGATTTACCGGGACGGGCTGGGCCGGGGCGTCGGGGGGCGGGGGGGGGAAAAAGGGGTTGCGCAGTGCCGGCCGGCATGGTATCCGACAGCGGTCGGCGGAGGGTCGCGATGGGCGGGGAGGGGGCGCAGGTGAGGTGGGGGAGGCTGCTGTTCGCCGCCGCGGCCTACTCCGCCGTGCGCTTCGCGCCAGCCCCCGCGGGGCTGAGCGCCTCCGGGCAGCAGGTCCTGGCCATCGTGGCCGGGACGGTCGTCTTGTGGGCGACCGAGGCGCTTCCGGTCGCCCTCAGCGCGCTCGTCCTCCTCGTTCTGCTCGGCTCGGCCGCCGGCCTCCCCTCCCTCACCCAGGCCTTCGTGGGCTTCACCTCCCCGGTCGTCTTCTTTCTCCTCGGGGTCCAGGTGATGAGCGTGGCGGTCCTGAAGAGCGGCCTCGCCGCGCGGGGCGCGCGCCTCTTCCTCGCCCGGGCCCGGGGACGGCCGGGGCGGCTGCTCCCCCAGTTGGCGATTATGCTCCCGGGGCTCGCCCTGCTCCTCCCCTCGGCCATCACCCGCAACGCCGTCCTGGTGCCGGCCTACCAGGAGGTCTTCACACGGATGGGGGTCGCCCCCGACGCCCGGGTCCCGCGGGCCCTCATGCTGTTCCTGGCGGTCCTCCACCCCCTCTTCTCGTCGGCGTTCCTCACCGGGGGCACGTCTTCCATCACCACCGCGACGCTGCTCGGGGGCTTTACCTGGTGGCGCTGGTTCGCGCTGATGAGCGTCCCCTACTACACCCTCCTGCTCCTCGGGGGGACGGCCCTCTGGGTGCTCCTCCGCCGCGCCCCGGCCCCGGCGGCTCGGCCGCCGGCCTCCGAGTCCCGGCGTCCCCTCACGGCGCCGGAGGGCCGGACGCTCCTGGCCATCGCGCTGGCTTCGGCCCTCTGGCTGACGGACTTCTGGCACGGCTTGAGCCCCGCCCTCCCGGCCCTGCTGGCGGCCAGCCTGCTCCTGCTGCCGGGCGTCGGTGTCCTCACCTGGAAGGACTTCGAGCAGGGGACCTCCTGGGGGATCTTCTTCGTCCTGGGCGCGTCCCTCTCGCTGGCCGCGGCCCTCGTGACCAGCGGGGCCGCCGCCTGGTTCGCCCGCCTGCTCACCGACCGGGCGCTCGCCGCGTCCCCGCCTCCGGCCGCGGTGGCCGCCGCCCTCGTAGGGGTCGCCGCGCTCGTGCACCTGGGGGTGACCAACATCGCCGCCTGCCTCGCGCTCCTGGTGCCGATCGTCGCGACGCTCGCCCAGGCCCTGGGGCTCAACCCGATCGCCTGCGGCCTCATCCTCAACATGGCGGTGGACGCGGTCATCTTCTATCCGGTGCAGACCGCCACCAGCCTCATCGTGTACGAGGCCGGGGGCGTCGCCCCCCGGGAGGTGTTTCTCCTGGGCTGGGTGATGCTGGCCCTCACAGCCTTCGTGGTTGTGTTCGTTGCCATTCCCTACTGGAGGTGGTGGGGGCTTTCCCTCGCGGTCCGCCCGCCGTGAAAGGAACGGAGCGCGGGGGCAACGGGAGGTCTCCGGCGGGCCGGTGAGACGCGGTGGGAGGGTGCCGGGGACAACAGGTGGTTTTCACCGGGCCGGCTTCAGGCGGCGCGGGAAGGAGGAGACGATGGCCATTGCACCAGGGATGAGCGCGGAGTTCAGCCGCAAGGTCAAGGAGAAGGACACGGCGACCCACCACGGCAACCCCGGCGTGGAGGTCTTCTCGACGCCCGTGCTCTGCGAGTGGGTGGAGGAGGCGGCCTGCAATGTGGTCCACCCCCACCTGGAGCCGGGAATGGTGACCTTGGGGACGGTGGTAAACCTGAAGCACCTGGCGGCCACCCCCGTCGGAATGACCGTCCGGGTCCAGGCACGCCTCACCGAGGTGGACGGGCGGCGTCTCGTTTTCGTCGTGGAAGCGTTCGATGAGAAGGAGAAGATCGCGGAGAGCCACCAGGAGCGCTTCATCGTGACGCTCCAGCGATTCCTGGAGCGCACCGCCCAGAAGGCGAAGGGCTGACCCCGCGGAGCGCTGGTGAAATGGCCGGCCATGGGGAAGGCGATGGGGGGTGGGGCGCGGCTCTCCCGGGAGGACCGGGCGGCTAGGTTTGCCCGGACGGGGCGTCGGCCTTCGGGGCGGGCATCGGCGTCAGGTGGAGCCAGGAGATGCTGTGCGCCTTCACCTCCCGGACGGTCACGCGGTATTTCTCCAGCTCTACGGCGTCCCCCGGCCGCGGCATCCGCCCGAGGCGCTTGACCACGTGCCCGCCGATGGTGTCGTTCTCCTGGTCCGCGACGGCGAGCCCGAGCCGGTCGTTGGCCTCCCCGATGAGGAGGCGACCGTGGACCAGGAAGGACCCCTCCGGCATCCGGATGATCTGCGGCGCCTCCTGATCGAACTCATCCTGGATCTCCCCCACCAACTTCTCCAGCACGTCCTCCAGCGTCACCGCCCCCACCGCGCCGCCGAACTCGTCCAGGACGATGGCCATGTGCTGCCGCTGCGCCTGGAAGTCCTTCAGGGCGCGCGCGATCAGGCGGGTCTCCGGGAGGAAGAACGGCTTGCGGGCCATGCGGCGGATGTCGGCCAACTCCCCCTCCTCCCGGACGAGCCAGAGGAGGTCTTTGATATGGACGATCCCCACCACCTTGTCCAGGCCCCCCTCGCAGAGCGGGAAGCGGGTGTGGCCGGCTTTCTTGGCTAACTCCAGGTTCTCCCGGAAGGTGGTGGCCACGTTCAGGGTGACGACATCCCCCCGGGGGATCATGACCTGCCGGACGATGAGGTCGGCGAACCGGAAGACGTTCTGGAGGATCTCACCCTCCTGGGCCGTGAGCACGCCACTCTGTTGGGAGGCGGCCAGGATCATTCGCAGCTCCTCTTCGGAGTGGGCCAGCTCCTGCCCGGAGACCGGCCGCACACCGATCCCCCGCAGCGCCAGATTCGCTACGCCGTTCAGGGCCCAGATCACCGGATACGAGGCACGGTAGAAGACGTGCATCGGCCAGGCGACCCTCAGGACGGTCCCCTCTGGCTGCTGGATGGCGATGGATTTTGGAGCCAGTTCGCCGAAGACGATGTGGAGGAAGGTGATGAGGGCGAAGGCGAGGGTCAGCGCGGCGGTATGGGCGGCCACCGTCGAGTAGGCGCCGAGTCCGGAAAAGAGGGGCTCGACCAGGTGGAAGAAGGCCGGCTCCCCGATCCACCCCAGGCCCAGGCTCGCCAGCGTGATCCCCAATTGGGTGACGGAGAGGTAGGCGTCCATATGCTCGACCATCCGGCGGGCGCTTCGGGCGCGTCGGTTCCCCTGGCGGTCGAGCTCCTCGAGCCGGGTCGCGCGGATCTTCACGATCGCGAACTCGGCAGCGACAAAAAAGCCGTTCAGGAGGACCAGGAGGAGGGCGAGGATGAGGGCGATGGTGTTCCACATAGTATGATGGGGCCGACCGATTCAGCGCCGGGCGGCCCACGGGGGATTGTATCACACTCCGGCCGCGTACCGGAAGGGACGGCTACCCGACGCCCGTCGAGGCGATTTCACGCGGAGCGTTGACAAGGGGGAACCCCCTTGTTAGGCTGCAGCCCAATTCACGATGGAACTCGTTGTTGACGGGGCCTACGGCGAGGGGGGCGGGCAGATCCTCCGGACGGCCCTTTCCCTCAGCGCCCTCCTCACCCGGCCGGTGCGGATCGAGAACATCCGGGCGGGACGCCGAGTTCCCGGGCTTCAAGCGCAGCACCTGGTGGCGCTCCAGGCGCTGGCGGAGATCACCCGGGCAGAAGTGGAGGGTGCGCGGGTCGGCTCGACGGCGGTCCGGCTCGCCCCCGGCCCGGTCCGTCCCGGGTCCTACCGCTTTGACGTCGGGACGGCGGGGGCGGTGACGCTGGTCCTCCAGGCGGTCCTCCTCCCGCTGGCGTTCGGGGGCGGGGTCTCGAGCCTCACTGTGACGGGCGGGACGCACGTGCCCTGGAGCCCGCCGGTCCCGTACCTCGACGAGGTTCTCCTCCCCACGCTGGCCCCCCTCGGCGTTGACGCTTCGGTGACGCTCGTCCGGTGGGGGTTCTACCCGAAGGGGGGCGGCGAGGTTCGGGCGATGGTCCGGCCGGTCCCCGGCAGACTCCACCCCCTCACGTGCCTGAGGCGGGGGATGCTCCGGGCCGTCCGCGGCAACGCGGTGGTGGTCCACCTTCCGCGGAGCATCGCCGAGCGGCAGCAGGCGCGCGCCGAGATGCGGCTCCGGGAGATCCGGGTCCCGGCCACGATCGAGGTCATCGAGGGCAGGGGGCCGGGTCCCGGCACCCACCTCTTCCTTCTGGCGGAGGCGGAGGGGAGCCGGGCCGGCTTCGCGGCCCTGGGGGAGCGGGGGAAGCCGGCCGAGCGCGTGGCCGACGAGGCCTGCGCGGCGCTGGGCGACTATCTGGAGGCCGAGGGGGCCCTCGACCCACATCTCGCCGATCAGATCCTGCCGGCGCTGGCCCTGGCGGAGGGGCAGTCGGCCTTCACCACCACGGCGGTGACACCGCACCTCGTAACCAACGCCTGGGCCATCCGCCAGTTTCTGCCGGAGGTCGCCATCGGCATCGAGGGAGCCGCGGGCGGGCCGGGTAAGGTGAGCGTGCGGGGCATCGGCTTCGGCCGGGCCTAGCCGGTGGCCTCTGCCTCGACCGGCCGGGCGCGGCGCCGGAGCGCGGAAGGACAGCATGATCCGCAAGGCGCAGATCCGCGACGTTCGGGCCATCCAGCGCCTCGTGAACTTCTACGCCAGCATGGGGCAGATGCTCCCCCGCTCGCTCAATGAGATCTACGAGCGGGTCCGCGAGTTCACCGTCTCGGAGGAGGGGGGGGAGGTGGTGGGGGTCTGCTCCCTCGCCGTGTACTGGGAGGACCTGGCGGAGATCCGATCGCTGGCGGTTCACCGGGACTTCAACGGAAAGGGAATCGGCAAGGCCCTGACCCACGCCTGCCTCGCCGAGGCGGGGGCTCTCGGCATCGCCCGAGTCTTCGCCCTCACCTACAAGCCGGAGTTCTTCACCAGGCTGGGGTTCCGTGTGGTGGACAAGATGGACCTGCCGCAGAAGATCTGGAAGGACTGCCTGAAGTGTACCAAGTTCCACGACTGCGACGAGGTCGCCGTCCTTCTGGAGACGGGCGCGCTGCCCCTGCGGCCCTGAGCCGGCCTCCCGAGGGGTGATGGACCGCCGCTGCGACCGCTGCCAGCGGGACCTCCCCCCGGGGGAGCCCGCCTGGATCCTGCGCCTGGAGGCGTACGCCGACTTCGACGGCATCCTCCGGGACCTGGACGAGGAGATCCTGGAGGCGGAGCTCCGGGCCCTCCTGGAGAAGCTGGAGCAGACTCCGGACGGCGAGGCCACTACGATCCTGGAGGACGAGGTGTACCTGAAGCGGCTCTACCGCCTCTGCGGCGCCTGCCGGGAGCGGTGGGTGGCGAACCCGCTGAACCTCCCGCTCCCCGAGAGGTGGGAGTGATGCCGCACGTGACCGCCCTCACGATGCCGGAGTTTCAGGCCGTGGTCGCCAGCAATCCGTGGCTCATCCTCCCCGTGGGGACGACGGAGGAGCACGGGCCCCACCTCCCGCTGGGCACCGACACCCTTCAGGCCGAGCGGATCGCGGCCGCCGTAGCCGAGCGGACGGGCGCCCTCGTGGCCGCCCCCATCCCCTACGGTCTCTGCCGGACGACGCGGCACTTCCCCGGGACCGTCTCCATCTCCTATGAGACCGTGGAGCGCCTGGCTCTCGAGATCCTCCGGGGGTTTTCCGCCCAGGGAGTGCGGCGCTTTCTGGTCTACTCCGGCCACGCGGGGTCGGCCCACATGGTGGCGCTCC
>CAZRDA010000107.1:0-6107 GCA_964598715.1 uncultured bacterium
TCGCGCTGCTCGCCGAGACGGCTGCCCTCTTCTCCCGGATCGCCGACTTCCGCCAACTCACCACTCCGTAGTCGCGCGGGCCGCGACATCTTCCTCCGTTCTGCTCTTTCATCGTGAGGGTTATGGTTTCCATACCCTGACATAATCACGTTGCCGTTACCCCCCGACAGAATTATGTTGCTACAACATGCTCGAGTAGAGAGATTGACTGCATCTGCTCTAAAGTCATGCTCAAGGAGGTCGGGCAATGAAGCGTTGGCTGTATATCGGTAGTGTCCTGTTGGTTCTCATAGCCATCGGGATGTATCTTCTCTTTTCTTCACTCAATTCGATCGTCAAGGAAGCAGTTGAGAAGATCGGTTCAGACGTCACCCAGGCCCAGGTGCAGCTCAAGGAGGTGAACATAGAACTCTCCTCCGGCAAAGGCACCCTGCGTGGGCTGACCGTGGGCAATCCTTCAGGCTTCAAGACCGAAAGGGCGTTAAGCCTCGGTGAGATCAGCCTCCAGGTCGATGTGGGCAGCGTCACCCAGGAGACCGTGGTTATTAAGGAAATCGTGATTGAGGCCCCTGAGATCACCTACGAGCTTGGAGGTCAGGGAAGCAACATCGATGCCCTGAAGCGCAACATCGACGCTTATACGGGGAAGGGAAAGGATAAGGGCAAGGCGCAAAAAAGTGCCGACGACGGCAGCGACGGAGGCAAGAAACTGGTAGTCGAGCATCTCTATGTCCGAAATGGCAAGGTAAACATCAGCGCCACGGTGCTCCAGGGAAAGTCCCTGAGCGCTGCCCTGCCCGACATTCACCTAACGAATATAGGCAAGCAAAAAGGGGGCGCCACCGCCGGCGAGCTGGCGCAGCAGGTGCTTGCCGCCATCGGTCAGGGGGCAGCCAAAGTGGTAACATCACCCGATATCAGCAAGCTAGTCGGCTCAGCGCGAGCGGGGGCTGCGGACGTTACAGGAGCAGTCGGAGAAACTGCAAAAGGAGCCGGAGAAGGCTTGAAGAAACTATTTGGGAAGTGAGTGCGGGAAGCGACGATGCTGGCCCTCCATATGCGCTCATTGAGTGCTCAATTTCATTGGTCTCGCGCTCACTGCAGCGAAATTTGCCTTTAAAATTCGCATAGCCGCGCGGGGCGTGGCGGCCGACCGGAATAGGCGGAGCCTGGCGCGGGACTTTCCGCCGTCCGGATGGAGCAGACGCATGGCCAAGAAGTACGTCTACTTCTTCGGGAAGGGGAAGGCCGAGGGGAAGGCGGTCATGAAGGACCTCCTCGGCGGGAAGGGGGCCAACCTCGCCGAGATGACCGCCCTGGGCGTCCCGGTCCCGCCGGGGTTCACTATCACGACTGAAGCGTGCCTCGAATTCATGCGCCGGAAGGGGAAGTACCCGCCGGGCCTCTGGGAGCAGGTGAAGCGAAACCTGGCCCGCCTGGAGGGGGCGATGGGTGCTTCCTTTGGCGACCCGAAGAATCCCCTACTGGTCTCCGTCCGGTCGGGTGCCCGGGTCTCGATGCCGGGGATGATGGACACCGTCCTGAACCTGGGGCTGAACGACCGGACCGTGCAGGGCCTGATCGCTCGATCCGGCTACCCCCGCTTCGCTTACGATTCCTACCGCCGCTTCGTCCAGATGTTCGGGGACGTGGTCCTCGGGCTGAAGCCCGAGAGCCAGGAAGCGCGCGACCCCTTCGAGGTGGCCCTGGAGCAGAAGAAGCGGGAGCAGGGGGCGACCCAGGACACTGACCTGAGCGCCGATGCCTTGAAGGACCTGGTGGGGCGCTTCAAGGCCCTTATCCGGCAGCGCAAGGGAGTCCCCTTCCCGGAGGACCCGGAGGAGCAGCTGCGGCTCGCGGTGAGCGCCGTGTTCCAGTCCTGGAACAACCCGCGCGCCGTCACCTACCGGGCCCTGCACCGGATTCCCGCCGACTGGGGGACCGCGGTCAACGTGCAGGCCATGGTCTTCGGGAACCTGGGGGACACCTCGGCCAGCGGCGTGGCGTTCACCCGCGACCCGGCCACCGGGGCGAAGCGGCTCTACGGCGAGTTCCTGGTGAATGCCCAGGGGGAGGACGTGGTGGCGGGCATCCGGACCCCCCGGCCCATCGAGCATCTCCGGGAGCGCATGCCCAAAGCCTATGCGGAACTCACCCGGATCGCCGGGCGCTTGGAGAAGCACTACCGGGATATGCAGGACATCGAATTCACCATCCAGGATGGCCACCTCTACATCCTCCAGACCCGCACGGGGAAGCGGACCGGGACGGCGGCGGTGAAGATCGCCGTGGACATGGTGCGGGAGCGACTCATTGACCGGAAGACGGCCCTCCTGCGCGTGGACCCGCACCAGGTCGAGCAACTCCTGCATCCCATGATTGATCCCCAGGCCCGGCTGAACCGGGTGGGGAAGGGCTTGCCGGCCTCGCCGGGGGCGGCGGTGGGCCGGGTCGTCTTCACTGCCGACACGGCCCAGGCCTGGGCTGCCCGGGGGGAAAAGGTGATCCTCGTCCGCCTGGAGACCTCCGCCGAGGACGTCGGCGGCATGCATGCCGCGCAGGGGATCCTCACTGCCCGGGGGGGCATCACCTCCCACGCGGCCGTTGTGGCGCGCGGGATGGGGAAGCCCTGCGTGGCCGGCTGCGACGACATCACGGTCCACGAGGCGCAGCGCACCTTCGAGGTGAAGGGCCAGACCGTCCGCGAGGGGGACTGGATCACCCTGGACGGGACGGCCGGGGAGGTCATGCTGGGGCAGGTCCCCCTGATCCAGCCTGAGCTCTCGGGGGATTTCGCCACCCTGGTAAAGTGGGCAGATGCCGTCCGGACGATCGGGGTCCGGACCAATGCCGATACCCCGGCCGATGCCCGGGCCACCATGCAGTTCGGCGCGGAGGGGATCGGCCTGTGCCGGACCGAGCACATGTTCTTCGAGGGGGACCGGATCGAGGCCGTCCGGGAGATGATCCTGGCCGAAGATGCGGTCGGGCGCCGGAAGGCGCTCGCCAAGCTCCTCCCGATGCAGCTGGCGGATTTCGTGGCGATCTTCGAGGAGATGCGGGGGCTGCCGGTCATCATTCGGCTCCTGGATCCTCCCCTGCACGAGTTCCTCCCCAAGACGGAGGGGGAGATGGCAGCCGTCGCGCGCGGGATGGGAGTGTCGGTGGAGCGGGTGCGGCACAAGGCCGAGAGTCTCCAGGAGCTCAACCCGATGCTGGGACATCGGGGGTGCCGCCTGGGAATCACCTTCCCCGAGATCACCGAGATGCAGGCCCGGGCGATCTTGGAGGCCGCCTGCCAGTTGGTGAAGCAGCGGAAGAAGGTCTTCCCCGAGATCATGATCCCCCTGGTGGGAATCGGCCAGGAGTTCCGGCACCAGCGCGCGATCGTGGACCGGGTCGCCGCGGACGTGATGCGGGAGGCCGGGGTGAAGGTCCGGTACCTCGTGGGGACCATGATCGAGATCCCCCGGGCCTGCCTGGTGGCCGACGAGATCGCCCGCGACGCCGACTTCTTCTCCTTCGGCACGAATGACCTCACCCAGACGACCTACGGGTTCTCGCGGGACGATGCGGGAAAGTTCCTGCCGCAGTACTTGGACCTCGGGATCCTGCCCGAGGACCCCTTCATCACGCTCGACGCTCAGGGGGTCGGCGAACTGATGACGCTCGGCCTCCAGCGGGGGCGGAAGGTCCGGAAGGACCTGGAGGTGGGGATCTGCGGGGAGCACGGGGGGGATCCGGCCTCGGTCGAGTTTTGCCATCGGGTCGGCCTCGATTACGTGTCTTGCTCCCCATACCGGGTCCCCGTGGCGAAACTGGCCGCGGCCCGAGCGGCGCTCCGGGGCAAGGTCCGGCTCAAGGAAATGGGAGAGAAGTAGGGGGTGGTCATGGCTCCAGTGGTGCATCGGCCAGCCAAGCTCCCGCCCTCGCAGCGGTTGCCCCGGCGGCGGGGGCAGATTTTCCTGAAGCGCGTGTACGATCCGGCGAAGCCCGGAGATGGGTATCGAGTGCTGGTTGATCGGCTGTGGCCTCGGGGGCTCACCCGGGAGGCGGCCCGCATCCAGGTCTGGCTGAAGGACCTGGCCCCCTCCGATCGCCTGCGCACCTGGTACGGCCACGAACGGGACCGGTGGCCCGAGTTCCGCCGGCGCTACCGGGAGGAACTTGGCGTCCCGGACAAGCAGGCTGCACTCCAGGCCCTGGTGGAACGGGCGCGCCGGGAGGCGGTGACCCTCGTCTTCGCGGCGGCCGACCCGGACAGGAACAACGCCGTCGTGCTGAAGGAGGTCCTGGAGGGGATCCTGGAGAAGCGGGCCGCGGGCGCCGAGGCCGGCCCGCCCCGCGGAGGCCGCAGCGGCCCCGGCAGGCGCTCATAGGAGGTTCCATGACGAGAAAGCCTAAGCGCCCGGCCAGGCGGGGCAAGACGTCGGGCGGCGCAAGCGCGCCGACGGTTCCAGCCGGAACCCCAGCTCTCGCCGAGCCTCGAAACCACCGGCGGGCCGCCGTCCCTGACGAGGAGATTGTGAACCGCTTGAATGAGTTGCTGGAGGCCGAGCGGGCGGGGGTGGAAGCGGCGGCGTCCCTCAAACGGGCCGATACTGGTGGCATGAGCCAGGTAGACGTGAAGAAGTTTGCCGACGACGAGGCCTGGGCGTGCGCTGGCCTGCATCGAGCTATACAGGCTTATGGGGGAGTGCCGTCAGATCGGACCGGGGACTTCGGCCGGAAGGTGGCCGCCTTGCAGGGCGAGGGAGAACGGTTGAGCCTTATGGGCCGGGGGCAGGCGTGGGTGGTGAAGCGGCTCGACGCGCTCTTGGCGATGCCGCTCGACCCGGAGACACGAGCGTTTCTCGCGGAGATGCGCGAGCAGCACTTGGAGAACATTGAAGCGTGTAACCGCCGGGCCGAGGAACTGGAGGCTCCCCCGAGCCCCCCGTACCGGCCGTTGCCCTTGGCCCGGCTGCGCGAGGCCCATGACCAGTTGTACTTTGGCCGGTGGCGAGCCCCCGGCGCGACGGACCGCGACCTCCAGCGGACCTACTTCCAACTCGGGCGCTACCTCGCCGGCCTGGCCGACGAGGTCCAGCGGTCGCGGTCCCTCGAGGCCAGGCGATACCTCACCAAGGCGCGCAGAGCTTATGCCAAGGCTGACCCGCAGGTCCATGGGATCGAGGCCTCCCGAAACCTGGACAATGCCCTCTCCTTCGCCCACAGCGCCTTGAACGCTCTCCTGGGCCAATACCGCACGCCGTCGCACAACCCGGGGGATTTCGAGTCGTTCTACGATGTGGTTGGCGTCCCCTTCCGCGAAGTCATCTGAGGTGGCGCCTCTCGGGTCCAGGCGTGGAGTTGTGAATGCGAGGGCGCTGGCCGCGCCATCCGCCCCGGCCAATCGTAGGGCTGGAGGAGCCGAGTCAGCCTATCTGGTGACTGCGGAGGGCTGCGACGGGCAGGCGAGGGGGCGCCGGCCGGGGATTGCCAGCGTGATCGGGGCGGGGAATCGCGGATCAATCGTGCCGTCCACCAGCGCCCGAACGGCGGGGGGAAGGTTCCGCGAGAGTCGTGCGACGGCCTGCCAGATCTCCTCGCGCGAACAGGCCCGCATGTCCAGGGTCACCACGCTCCGGCGCGAGAGCAAGGCGCAGCGGACGTGAACCGCGAGCCGGCCGCCGAACTCGCGCGGAGGGAACCACTGCATCACGCTCCCGAGCAACCGCGATTGGCGGTGATCACGCAGGTTGAGGAGCCCCAGAAGTGCGACGACAGGCCCGTACGTCATTCCGACCATCAGCACGAGTCCGCCAACCTGTATCAGGGCTTCCATCGGGTTCGCCCTCCCCTTCAGAGTCCGTTTTGACGAAACCCTTCGCGTATGCGGTGCGCGGCTAGGCCCCCAGACCGTAGGGCAGCGGGCGGGCGGCGTGAGGCCGACAGAGGGAGCAGGGGCGAAAGCCGGCGGCGCGGGCGTCCGCCAGACGGGCGAAGTGGACCCGTTCCCGCTCCGGGATGGGCCGGGGGCGGTCGCAGCCGCGCCGGCAGACCGCGGCGGTCGAGGCGCGGCCCACGAACGGGCTCACCGAGGCCTCGAGGGCGAGCAGGCGGGG
>CAZRDA010000108.1:0-2304 GCA_964598715.1 uncultured bacterium
ACCCTCTGCCCCGCCACCGCCTGCTGGATCCAGGCGCGGCTCGGCGCGACCCGGGCGCTCCCCTTTGATGTCTCGGCGTCGTCGGCGGGATTCCTGGTGGCCCTCTCCGTCGCCCGGGAGTACCTGCGATCGGGGGCCGCCCGGCGTGCCCTCGTCGTGGCGGCCGAGGTGGTGACCCGGTACGTGGACTGGGACGACAAGGAGAACTGCTTCCTCTGGGGGGACGGGGCGGCCGCGGCGGTCCTGGAGGCGGGCCCTGGCCCAGGGGCGGTGCTCCTCGCGCTCACCCTGCACGCCGACGGCAGACAGGCAGGCCGCCTCCTGCTCCCCGGAGGAGGATCCCGGGTGGCCCCGATCACGGCCCGGACAGTGGAGACCGGGGCGCACGCCATCCGGATGCACGGGACCCACGTCTACCGCTCCGCGATCCGGCGGATGGTGGAGGCCTGCCGTGAGGTGCTGGAGAAGGCCGGGCTCCCTCTGGAGGCGGTGACGCTCCTGGTCCCGCACCAGGCCAACCTGCGGATCATCGAGGCGGTGGCGGCGCGCATCCCCCTGCCGATGGACCGGGTGGTGGTGACCCTCGACTACACCGGGAATTGCTCGGGGGCGAGCCTCCCTCTGGCATTCGATGCTGCCGTGCGGCGGGGGCGCCTCCGGCCCGGGGAGATCGCCCTCCTGGCGGCCTTCGGGGGCGGCCTCATCTGGGGGGCGGCTCTGGTCCGGATGTGAGGCGGCTTCGCCTGAGCCGCCGGACCCTCGCCGCTGCGAAGGATCGGCTCCATCGCACGACCCCCACCCGCCGAATCCGGGGCGAGCGATCGGCCCTGGGGTTCCTGGAGGAGGTGGGGTTCGCTTTTCTCTTCGACAATTTCGGGACGGGGCTCCCGTTTCTCTGGGCAGCGGTCGTCGGCCGGCGTGATCCCCGCTGGCCGCGGCGCACGCACCACGATGCCGGGATCGGCCTCGCCTGGCATTTGAAGGACGTCCTACCCGCCCGCCGCAAGATCTACTACGGCAAACTCCTCCTCGGGAAGCCGACCCTGGTGGCGCTCCAGGACCTGCCGGCCTGCGTTGCCTGGTTCAGGCGGGAGATCCCGGCCTGGCACCGGGTGGCGTTCCTGAGCGGACGGATGTCCCGGGCGGCGCACGCCATCTTGGATGCGCTCCACGCCGAGCATCCGCTGTACACGCCGGACCTGCGCCGGGCTGCGGCCTTGGCCCATCCGGGGCAGACCCGGGTCTTCGAACGGGCGATGGCCGAGCTGCAGCAGGGGCTCTGGGTCGTGAAGACGGAGGAGCGCTACGAGCCCTCCTTCGCCTACCGGTGGGATCTCTTCGACTCCCGCTACCCGCGTGCGGTGGCGGCAGCCGAGCCCCTCGCGCCCGAGGAGGCGCTCGAGCGCCTCACCGGGCGCCTCCTGGAGACGCTCCTCTGGAGCACGCCGCGCGAGCTCACCCGTCTGCTCCGGCCCTCGGGCGGGGAACTGGAGAAAGCCCTCGGGGGCCTCGAGGCGCGCGGTCACCTCCTGCGCGACGTCCCGGTCCCCGGACTCCCGCCCCACCTCCTCCTGAGCCGTCGGCTCCTGGAGGCGCCGCGCTCGGGAGCGGGGCAACGATGAGCCGTCTTCCGAGCCTGGGACGCACGGGCGCGCGATTCGCGGGGAAGGCACATTCTCCCTCTGGGGCCTTTGGCCCCAGCAGTTTCTCTTGCAGCCGAGCAACTCGGGGCGATGACCGTCTGCGGAGAGCCGGCGCCCTCCCTTTGGAGGCTTAACTGTTTGGTCGGGTTCTTGCACCGTGCCCGCCCGACGCGATGCCCGTCCTGCGGGGACGCGGCGGGCCGCGACGGGGGAGCGATGGCGGGGAAAGGAACGGGCCGGAGCGGGGCGACGGTCCTCCTGGTGGACGATGAGCCGGTGGTCCTCGAGATGATGGAGGACTTTCTCACCGTCAATGGGCTCACCGTCGTCGTCTCCCGGGAGGGGACCGAGGCCCTGCGGCTGGCCGTGGAGCGGAGTCCGGACGTCATCGTTCTCGACGTGATGATACCAACCATGGATGGCTATGAGATCTGCCGGAGGTTGAAGGCTGACCCCCGGACCCGCGAGATCCCGGTGATCCTGCACACTATCATCAAGGGGGAAGAGGTGGAGACCCGGGGTGAGGCAGCGGGGGCCGACTTCGTCGTGCACAAACCGATGCGCCCCCTGTCCCTCTTCCTGAAGACGGTCGAGATGGCGCTCGCGAAGCGGCGCCAGCCGCGTTTGCCCACGGGTGCCCCCCCGCCCCGCTCCTGAAGGG
>CAZRDA010000108.1:2404-6099 GCA_964598715.1 uncultured bacterium
AAGCGGCGCCAGCCGCGTTTGCCCACGGGTGCCCCCCCGCCCCGCTCCTGAAGGGAGCGAGGGGCTCCAGACGGTCGCCCGCTCCGAACGCTCCAGGGACTGCAAGGCAGGAGGGGAGTCTCCCGTGGAGGGTTGGCGTCGGGCCGGCGAGCGGGTACTATGGCGAGGGGGGGGCTCGGTGGGGCGGGGGCGGCGCCGAGGCGAAGGCCGGAGGGGGGCGGATGGCTGAGCAGAAGGATCAGGCCGTGACGGTGTTCGAGAAGCCCTTCGCGACGACCTTCCCACAGGTCGCGGATGCCCTGATTGAATGGGAGGAGGAGGGGACCACGCTCTCCGGCCGCCCCACGCAGGTCCGGCCTGGCCTCCGCATGAGCGTCGAGGAGGGGTCCTTCCAGGGAACGATCCGCTGTGAGAAGCCCGGCTGCACCGGAGGCGGCTTCGAGGTGGATCGCATCGTTCAGCTCATGGTGCAGGATGGGGCGGAGGAACGGCGAGGCCTGCTCGTCTGCGGGGGATGGCGTCAGGGGGCGGGGGGCGAGCAGGGCCCACCCTGCGTCAATGCGATCCGCTACCGGATCCGACTCACCTATCGGAAAGGATCAGAGGGCCAGCGGGGCTAGGCGTCCAGGGGGGTCGAGAGTGCCGGCGACGGCTCAGGGAGCCCCAGGGGCATGCCCTGCGGCGTCTCAAGAGGGACGGAGGGCAGGAGGATGACCCTGGACGTGCGGGACCTCCGGTACCGCACCGAGGCCGCCACCATCAAGAGCGCCAGAGACCACGGGAAGAGCAGGATCACGGTGACGACCTTGTAGTACCACATATTCCCTCTGCCCGCCTTTCGTCCAGGGCCTTCGATCCTGTTGATATGTAGGGCAACTGTCATGCCATCTCTTGGCTGCCATTGATCGGCACGCTTATGATGCTCTGGACAGTCTTCGGTTTCCAAATAAATGAAGGGGTTAAGCGAGGCTTTGGGATGCAAGGTACCCCCCCACTCCTCCCCATTGTGATCCGCCGGCCAGTACACCTTTTTCCACCCCTCTGATCACTCTAGACTCTATACGCCGGGTGCCGCCCGACCGGATTGCGGACCTCGACAAGGCTCCGCGCTTTCTGTAGAGTGGGGAACCTACGGGGGGTTAGCTCAGTTGGGAGAGCGCCGCGTTCGCAACGCGGAGGTCGGGGGTTCGAATCCCCTACCCTCCACCACCACCTGATCCGCCACCCCTCTCTACCCTCGACTCCGGCCGATCCGGCATCGGATGAGGCCGAGCCGGCCCCAGGGATCGAATGGAGGTGGGATGGACGGGGAGATATCAAGCGGACGGGTGCTCTCGGACCGCGTGGCCTACCTGGTCCTCATCCTCGTCACGGCGACCTGGGGCTCCTTCTTCCCGTTCAGCAAGCTGGCTCTCCGCGAAATCCCGCCACTCACCTTCGTCGCCCTCCGGTTCGCCCTGGCGACGCCGTTCCTCTGGCTGGCCCTGCGCCGGGATCGGCGGGCGGCGCGGCCCGGCCGGGGTGACCTCCTCGCGTTCCTCCTCCTGGGCTTCACCGGCTACGTCCTGGGGACCGCCCTCGCCTACATCGGCGTTCACCTGACGACGGCCATCAACGCCTCCCTGATCCAGGCGGCGTCCCCCGTGATGGTGGCGGTGGCCTCGGTGGTCCTCCTCAAGGAGCCTCTCCGCTTCACCAACTGGGCCGGCGTCTTCCTGTCGGTCCTGGGGGTCCTGCTCATCGTGAGCGGAGGGGTGCCCGGCCGCTTGCTCCGGGGCTCCTTCCACACCGGCGACCTCATCCTCGTTCTGTCACAGGTGGGCTGGTCCGCCTATACCATCTACGGCCGCACCATCCTCCGGCGCTACTCCCCCACCGTCGCCACGACCTATGCCTATACCGTGGCCGCCCTCATCCTCATCCCCATCAGTTTTCTCGAGGCGCCGGTTGCCCAGGTCCTCGATGCCTCGGTCCTGACCTGGGCCATCGTCCTCTTCCAGGCCCTGGCGGGTGGCCTGGCCCACGTCTGGTATTACGCCGGGGTCCGGGCCGTGGGAGCCAGTCGCTCGGCGATCTTCATCAACCTGAGCCCCCTCGTGGGCGTCGTGCTGGCCACCCTCCTCCTGGGCGAGGTGCTGGGGGCGGGTCACCTGGCGGGTGGGGCGGTGGTGCTCCTGGGGGTCGTCCTCACGACGCGCCGGTAGGCACCGCTGCTTCCGCCGCCGCCGCGGCGGACAGATCAGCCTGGAGCCCCCGGGCGCCCCAGAAACAGACGAGGCCGGCCATCCCAAGGAAGAAAGCAGGGAGGACGAGCGCCGTAGACAGATTCGTCAGGTCGGAGACGAACCCCAGCAAGGCCGGGGACAGGGCGTCGCCGAAGGCGTGGATCGCGAAGATGTTCAGGCCGAAGGCCCGGGCTCGGATGCCCGGAGGCGTGACGGCCACGATGAGGGCGTTGAGCGGCCCGGTGTTCAGGAAGACGAGGACCTCGGCGACGAAGATGGCGGCGAAGGCCAGCCACGGGTCGGTGGCGGCGATGGCGAGCACCGCGCCCGGAACGCTCAGGAGCAGCCCCCAGCCGGAGAGGAGGAAGTAGGCCTTCCGCGTCCGCCGGAGGAGGCGGTCCCCCAACCATCCACCGAGGAGCGTCCCCCCGACGCCGGCCACCACGGTCACTGCCCCGATGGCGGCGTTGGCCGCGGCCAGCGAGAGCCCGTGCGCCCGGATGAAGTAGGTCGGCAGCCAGGCAGCCAACCCGCCCAGGGCGAAGGTCATGGCGGTCATCGCCGCGGTGTTCACGACATAGGATCGGTTGCGCAGAAGACTCCGGAGCGCCGCCCGCGACCCTGGGGGCGGGGTGGAGGGCCCGCTCCGGGGCGGCTCCCGGAGCCTCCAAGCCGCCGCCGCAAGGAGGAGTCCTGGGAGCCCGGCCGCGTAGAAGACAGCCCGCCAGCCCCAGGCCGCCCCGATGAGCCCCCCGGCCAGATACCCGAGGGCGCTCCCCACCGGGATGGCCATATAGAAGATACTCAGCATCATGCCCCGCCGCTCCGGGGGGAAGGCATCGGCGATGAGGGTGGGCCCGATGGTCCCGTAGGAGGCCTCGCCGATCCCCACCGCCGCCCGGGCACCGAGGAGCTGCCCGTAGGATCTGGCGAGGCCGGTCGCTGCCGTCGCGGCGCTCCAGAGGGCGACCCCCAGGGCGATCAGGGGCCCACGGCGGCGGCGGTCCCCCGCGGGACCGAAGACCGGGGCGGCGAGCAGGTACGTGACCATGAAGACGGAGCCCAGGAGGCCGAGGCGGGTATCCGAGAGGGCAAAGGCGGTCTGAATCTGGGGGAAGACCGCGAAGATGATCTGCCGGTCCACGTAGTTCAGCAGATTGATGGCGCACAGGAGTGTGAGAAGGCCCCAGCGCTGCACTGCGCCTCCTTCGCCCGGGCCGGGCGCGGGCATGATGGCACGGGGGGGGCCTCCCTGCAAGCGCTTCGCCTGCCTTCCCGCCCGTGGTATGGTATGATCCGAGCCCATGATCACCGAGATCCTCAAGGGGATGTTCACCACCTTCAAGCACCTCTTCCGGAAGCCGACGACCGTCCCCTACCCGGAGGAGCGGATCCCCCTCGCCCCTCGTTACAGGGGGCGCCACTTCCTGGTGGTGGACGACGACGGCCTGGAGCGGTGCGTCGGCTGCG
>CAZRDA010000109.1:0-6072 GCA_964598715.1 uncultured bacterium
CCCTCTCCGACCAGTCCGTCAAGGTTCTGCGGGGGCTCGCGAAGCCGGTGAAGGCAGTGGGATTCACCTCCCCCGAACGGGGGGACCGGGCCTTCCTGGAGGACCTGCTCCGGCTGTACGCCTACCACTCGTCTCAGTTCACCTTCGAGATGATTGACCTGGACCGGAGCCCGGCCACCGCCAGGCGGTACGGGGTCAGTGCCCCGAACACGGTGGTCATTGAGAGCGGGGCCAGCGAAGAGAAGGTCCTCCTCCCCGCCGAGGAGAAACTCACCAACGCCCTCCTCAAGGTAACCCGGGGGGGGAAGCGCGTCGTGTACGCTCTCCAGGGGCACGGGGAGGGGGAGGTGGGCAACACAGACCGGCCCGGCTTCTCCCAGGCGCGGGAGGCCATCCAGGGCGCGAATTACGAGGTGAAGGAGTTGCTCCTGCTCCGGGAGAAGGATGTCCCGGAGAACGCGGCAGTCCTGGTGGTGGCCGGCCCCAAGCGGGATCTCCTCTCCGAGGAACTCACGGCGCTGGACCGGTACGTGCAGCGGGGGGGGAAGTTGCTCGTCCTCCTGGACCCCGAGCAGGCCCCGGCGCTCGCAAAATTCCTGGAAAAGTACGGGATCCGGCCAGGGCAGGACGTCATCGTGGACCGGCTGAGCCGGGTGCTCGGTGGAGACTACCTGATCCCGGTGGTCTCCCAGTACGAGAGCCATCCGATCACGAAGGAATTCACCCTGGCCTCCTTCTTCCCCTTCGCGCGGACCATGGACGCCGCCTCCAGCCCGCCGCAGGGGGTGACGGTGCAGGTCCTGGCCCGCACAGGGCAAGGCTCCTGGGCGGAGACCGACCGGGAGACGCTCAAGCAGGGGCAGGCCCGCTTCGATCCCGGGAAGGACCGACAGGGGCCCGTCCCCGTCGGCGCCGTCGCCACGGTGGAAGTGAAGCCGCCTGCCAAAAAGGGAGAGACCACGCCGGTGGAGGGACCGGGGCCCGGGGCAGCCGTCCCGCGCAAGGCGCGCATCGTGGCCTACGGGACCGCCGCCTTCGCCTCGAACAACTACCTGAACCTCTCGGGGAACAAGGACCTCTTCCTGAACAGCATCTCCTGGCTGGCCGAGGAGGAAGACCTCATCAGCATCCGGCCCCGCGAGGCCAAGTTCACGCCGCTCATTCTCACGGCGCGCCAGGGCCAGGCAGCCTTCTGGGTGGGGGTCGTCGTCCCGCCTGCCGTGGCCCTGGCGGCCGGCGTCACGGTGGGGATCCGACGGAGGCGGGCGCGATGAGCGTCCGGACCACACTCGCCTTGGCTGCCCTCGTCGCGGCGCTGGCGGGGTTCTACTACTACGCGGAGGTAAAAGGGGGCTGGCAGACGAAGAAGGAGGGGACGAGGCTCCTGGAAGTGACCCAGGAGAGCGTCCAGGCGCTGCGCATCACGGGCGGTCAGGCAACCGTGGAAACCGTCCGTGAGGAGGGGGGGTGGCAACTCACCGCTCCCGTCCAGGACCGGGCCGATGCCGCCAAGGTGGACAGTCTCATCGCGGACCTGCTCCGGGCGACGATCGAGCGAACCTACGATGTTCCCGAACAGGCCCTCAAGGAGTACGGCCTGGCCCCGCCGGCCTACACGATCGCCCTCACTCTCAAGGAGGAGGCGGAGCCGGTCCTGCTCGAGGTCGGGGACCGGGCACCGAGCGGGATCAGCGCCTACGCGAGGCGTCCGGGGGAGGGCAAGGTCCTTCTCGTCTCCTCCACGGTCCGGTCCCAAGCCGAAACGCGGCCGAGCGATCTCCGAGATAAGACTCTCCTCGCCGTCGAGCGGGACACGGTTCAGCGGATCGTGCTCACCCGCGGGGCGGCCACGGCGACGCTCGAGCGGGACGGGAACGCCTGGCGCCTCAGCGGGGCCGTGCGGGGACGCGCCGATCCGAACAGGGTGGAGGACCTGCTCCGCGAGGTGACGGGCCGCGGGATCAAGGAGTTCGTGGCCGAAGCCCCGAGCAACCTTCCAGCCTACGGCCTCGCCCCGCCCACCGCTCGCATCGCGCTCAGCACCGACGAGAAGGCTCCCCCGCAGACGCTGCTCCTCGGCCGGCCCGACAAGGCCAAGGGCGGCGTGTACGCCCGCCGGGGCGAGGCCTCCCCCGTCTTGCTCTTAGAGGAGCGGGTCGCGAAGGCCATCCCGGAGCGCCTCCAGGACCTGCGGGATAGGACCCTCCTTCTCTTCTCGCGGGAGCAGGTGGAGGCCGTGAGCCTCGCCTCTCCGAAGGGCGAGGTGGAGATGCAACACACCGGCGGGAAGTGGGAGATCGTCAAGCCCGAGCGCCTCCCGGCAGACCCGAAGGAGGTGGACCGCCTTCTCGCCGACCTCACCTTCGCCCGGGCCCAGGACTTCCTGGCTGATCCCGGCGCGGACATCAAGCGGTTCGGCCTCGTCCCTGCCGCCCTCACGGTCACGCTGAAAGAGCAGGGGAAGGAGCCGGTTCGGTTGCTCCTGGCCAGGCCCGAGAAGGGGCGGGCGGCGGCGGCCGTGGAGCCGGAGCGGAGCGTGGTGAGCGTGGAAGCCCGCCTCTTCACCGACCTGGTCAAAGGGGTCTTCGACCTCCAGGACCGCCGCCTCCTCCCCTTCGAGACGAGCGAGGTCGGCTCCCTCAAACTCACCGGGGGCGACGCTCCCCTCCTCCTCGAGCAGCGGGACCGGCGGTGGCGGTTCCGCCCCCCTGCCCCAGAGGACCCCAAGCATTTCCGGGTGCTCGACCTGCTCGATGCCCTGCGGGACCTCAAGTGGAGCGCGGTAGCGGCGGAGAAGAGCAGCGACCTCGGGGCCTACGGCCTCGCTTCCCCCGCGCGGGAGGTCACCCTCTGGAAGGCGAGCGGCGACTTCCTCGGCACCGTCCGCTTCGGGAAGCGCGAGGGGGACAGGGTCTTCGCCCAGCGGGAGCGGGACCCGCGGGTGTACGTGGTCCCGGCCTCGGTGCTGGACAGGCTTCCCACATCCCCCGCCCCCCTGACCCAATAGGAAGCCTCGAGCGAGTAAGCCCTAGTCGGATCTGGAGGCCGATGGACGCTGCCCCGCTCCTTGAGGCCGGGCTCTTCCGGCCGCACCGGACAACGCGGCGGCAGACGACCCGCCGGCTTCAGAGGGCCGCCCAGGACATCCGGGACGCCCGCCGGCTCCTGAAGACCGATCCAGCGTGGGCGGCCGCCCTGGCCCTCCAGGGGGCGCTCCAGGCGCTGCGCGCCCTCGCCTTCCACGCCGGCCTCCGGCCGGTCGCCGGCCCCCGGGAGGAGGACGCCCTGGGCCGCTTCGCCGCCGCCGCGTTGGGGCCGGATGCCCAGGAGGAGGTGGTCTTCCTGCTCCGC
Source organism: uncultured bacterium (assembly GCA_964598715.1). GTDB lineage: Bacteria > Methylomirabilota > Methylomirabilia > Methylomirabilales > JACPAU01 > JACPAU01. The sequence continues at coordinate 3,352 of CAZRDA010000109.1, forward strand.
GCCGGCCAGGCCAAGCGCCGGGCCGCCGATCCCGCCGGCTACCGGGTAACCTCCCAGGATGCGGTCGTGGCCGCCACGGCTGCCGAGCGGTTCCTCCGCGAGGCCCGGGCGCGCCTCGCGATCCAGCCCACCCTCTGGTGAGCGGGACCAGGGCCCGGCGCTAGCGCGACCCCAACGAACTGTACTACTACAAACGGATTCAATTCGGTGACACAAGGTCCGGGTGGCGCCGGCGACAGGACCCGGCCGTTGCCACTTTCGTTCTGTCTTTTGTATTAGCCCCCCAGGTAGAGGCGCTTGACGTCGGGATCACTGAGCAGCGCCTGGCCGGTTCCCTCGAAGCGGTTCTGGCCGAGCTCCAGGACGTAGCCCCGGTCGGCCACCGAGAGGGCCTTGGCAGCGTTCTGCTCCACCACCATCAGCGTGTAGCCCGCCTGCTGCATCGCCTTGAGCTTCTCGAAGATCAGCGTGACGAACTTCGGGGAGAGACCCAGGGAGGGCTCATCCAGAAGGAGCAGTTTCGGCGTGGTCATCAAGGCCCGGCCGATGGCCACCATCTGCTGCTCGCCGCCGGACATGGTCCCGGCCTTCTGGTGCCGCCGCTCGGCCAGGATGGGGAAGAGCGCATAGACCCGATCCAGCGCCTCCCGGAGCCGGGCCGGATCGGTCTCGATGTAGCCCCCCATCTCCAGGTTCTCGAGGACCGTCATCTGGGGGAAGACGATCCGCCCCTGGGGGACGTACGCGAGGCCAAGACGGAGCACCTGGTATGGCAGGAGCCCGGTGATGTCCTGCCCGTCGAAGAGAACCCGGCCGGATTTCGGGTGCAGGAGCCCCACGATGGTCTTGAAGGCGGTGGACTTCCCGGCCCCGTTGGGACCGATGACGCTCACCAGTTCCCGGGGCCGCACCTCCAGGTTAACCCCGTGCAGGATCTCCAGCTTGCCGTAGCCGGCGTGAATCCCGTCCGCCTTGAGCAGAAAGCCGTCAACGACCAAAGTAGGCCTCCATCACGCGCTCATCGGCCTGGATGACGCCGGGCGGCCCCTCGGCGATCTTCTCCCCGTAGTCGAGGACGAAAACCGTCTCGCAGAGGCCCATGACGACCTTCATGTCGTGCTCGACGATCAGGATGGTCTTCCCCTGGTCCCGGAGCGCCGTGATGGCGGCCAGGAGCTCGTTCAGGAGGGTGCGGTTGACCCCCGCCGCAGGCTCGTCCAGGAGAATCAGGTCAGGGTCCGCCATCAGCACCCGGGTGAACTCCAGGAGCTTCTGCTGCCCGTAGGAGAGATTCCCCGCGTACTCGTTCTCGAGGCGGTCGAGGGTGACGAACCGGAGCAGGTCGCGCGCGCGGCGGTGCCCCGCCTCGAACGGCTCCCGCGTGACCACCAGGAGGTTCTCCAGGGCGCTGAGTTCGGGGAAGACCCGGATGATCTGGAAGGTCCGCCCGATCCCGCGCCGGGCGACCTGGTGGGGCTTCAGCCCGTCAATCCGCTCGCCCTTGTAGTGGATCTCCCCCTCGTCGCGCGGCTCGAGGCCCGTAATGCAATTGAACAGGGTCGTCTTCCCCGAGCCGTTGGGGCCGATGAGGCCGTAGATCTTCCCCGGCGGGAGCGCCAGCGAGCAGCAATTCACCGCCGTCACGCCGCCGAAGCGCTTGGTGACTCCCCGGATCTCGAGCAGGTGCCCATCGCGCATCTCAGATGGTCCTCGGCAGGTGATAGCGCTCCTGGAGCACCCCCAGGATCCCCTTCGGCATCAGGAGGACCACGAACACGATGATGGCGCCAAAAAGGATTTGATGCAGGTAGAGGAACCGCGCCCACACCATTTCCTGAAAGACGAAGAGCGTCACCGCGCCCAGGACCGGCCCCCAGATCGTTCCCTTGCCGCCGAAGAGGGCCATCACGATCATCGTGACCGTGGTGAGGAGCGGAAAGACGCTGATCGGCTCGATGTACCCCTGATCCCGGGCGTAGAGCCCGCCCACAACACCCGGCATGAAAGCCGACAGCAGGAAGGCGTAGAGCTTGTAGCGCGCCGTGTTGATCCCCATCGCCTCGGCCGCGATCTCGTCCTCCCGGATCGTCATGAACCTGAGGCCGACGCGCGAGGTGATAATGAAATACGCAGCCGCGGTCACGGCGACGGCCGCGAGTCCCATGGCGTAGTAGATCTGAACGCTGGCATGGAGGGTGGGGAGGGAGAGCCCGGAACCTCCGCCCGTGAGCCCCTCGAAGTACGAGACCAGAACCCGCATGACCTCGTTCAAGCCGAGCATGGCGATGGCGAAGTAGGGGCCCTTCAGCCGGAGGCACGGATAGCCGATGACGAGCGCCAGTATCGCCCCCGCGACGCCGCCAGCGAGGGAGGCGGGCCCCCAGTGCCAGCCATGGGTGGCAACGAGGATCGCCGCCGCATAGGCTCCGGTGCCGAAGAAGGCCACATGGCCGAAGGAGACGTAGCCCGTGAGCCCGGAGATCAGGTTCCAGGATTGGGCCAGGGCTACCCACATGAAGAGTTGCAGCATGAACTGGATCCCGTATCCGGTGCCGATAGTCGGATAGAGGGCCAGCAGCACGAGCCCGACGAGGAGCGCCGCCAGGAAGGCCCACCTCATGTCGCGCGCCCTCCCAGGAGCCCCGTGGGCCGCAGGAGGAGGACCAGCACCAGCAGGACGTAGGCCACGGCCTCGGAGAGCTGGGTGGTCAGGAAGAGGGA
>CAZRDA010000110.1:0-6069 GCA_964598715.1 uncultured bacterium
CACGGGATGGAAGGGCTGAACCCCGACGACGTGAAGGTGGTCCGGGCCGACCCGAATCTCCAGATTATTCTCCGGCCCACCAACACGACCGGCTACCTGGCGTTTAACTACAAGGTGAAGGAGTTCCAGGACAAGCGGGTCCGACAGGCGATCGCCCATGCCATCAACAAGCAGGGGATCGTGAACGCGCTCTACGGCGGCACCGGCCTGGTCGCAACCCAGTTCCAGCCGCCTCCCCTCTGGGGTCACAACAGGGACTTGAAGGATTACCCGTACAGCCCGGACCGGGCGAGAGCCCTTCTCAAGGAGGCCGGCTTCGCCCAGGGCCTGAAGGAGATCACCTGGGAGGACGGCCGGAAGGAACCGCTGCCGTTCTGGTACATGCCGGTTTCCCGACCCTACTACCCGAACCCGAAGGAGATTGCCGAGGCGATGGCGGCTGACCTGGCCAAGGTCGGGATCGCCGTGAAGCTCCAAACCATTGACTGGTCCGCCTACCTCGACAAGCGCAAGAAAGGGGAACTCCCCCTCTACATGCTCGGGTGGACCGGCGACAACGGCGACCCGGACAATTTCGTCTGCTACTTTTTCTGCGGCCCCGGCGCCTCCCGCGAGGGCTTCTACAACAACAAGAGCCTGGCGGAGGTCCTCCTCCAGGCGCAGAAGTTGACGGACCAGGAGAAGCGGGCCCCCCTGTACCGGAAAGCCGAGCAGATGATCCATGACGAGGCGGCCCGGATCTTCATCGCCAACAACCAGCCACCGCTGCCCTTCTCGAAGAAGGTGAAGGGCTACGTGGCGAACCCGACCAACACGGAGTACTTCAACACCGTGCAGGTGGAGTAGGACCTGGCAGCGCTGACAAGGACGGGGACGCGGTGGGTGCCTATGCGATCAAGCGGCTTCTCACCATCATCCCCGTCCTCGTCGGGATCTCCTTCCTGGTCTTCGGCTTCATCCACATCATTCCCGGCGACCCCGCGGTCGCGATGCTCGGGGAGCGGGCCACCCCAGAGCGGGTGGCCGCCGTCCGGGCCCAGCTCGGCCTCGACGAGCCCCTCTACACGCAGTACCTGATCTACGTCCGCAAGGTGGCGCAGGGGGACCTGGGGCTCTCCGTCCTCCGGGGAGACCCGGTTCTGGCCGATCTCTTCCACCGGTTTCCCGCGACGGTGGAGCTCGCGCTGGCCGCCATCCTCCTCGCCCTGGCCATCGGGGTCCCGGTCGGGATCATCTCTGCCGTCTGGCGGAACTCCCACTTTGACGGCCTCTCCCGCTTGCTGGCCCTGATCGGCGTCTCCATGCCGATCTTCTGGCTCGGCCTCATGCTCGCCTGGTTCTTCGGGGTCGAACTGGGGTGGCTCCCCACCGGCTTCCGCCTGGACACCGATGTGAGCGTCAGGTCGGTGACGAACTTCTATCTGCTCGACAGCCTCCTGACCGGGAACCGCCAGGCCTTCTTCTCGACGCTGCGCCACCTGGTCCTCCCCGCGGTCGCCCTGGGGACGATCCCCCTCGCGGTCATCGCCCGGATGACCCGGGCGAGCCTCCTCGAGGTCCTCTCCCAGGAGTACATCCGGACGGCCGAGGCGAAGGGGCTTCCGAAGCGTGCGGTCGTCCTCCGCCACGCGATGCGCAACGCCCTGCTCCCGATTCTCACGGTGACCGGGTTGCAGGTGGGGCACCTGCTGGCCGGGGCGATCCTGACCGAGACGATCTTCTCCTGGCCGGGGATCGGCCTCTGGATCTACGAGGCGATTCAGGCGCGCGATTACCCCATCGTCCAGGGGGCAACCCTCTTCATTGCGACGATCTTCGTCCTCGTGAACCTCGGCACGGACCTGCTCTATGCCGCCGTCGATCCCCGCATCTCGTACGATTGAGATCGCCGCGCTGCCGGCCGCGGTCCGGGGGCGGACGCCCCTTCAGGAGGCCTGGGGGCGGCTCATCGCCAGCCCGGTGGCCCGGGCGGGGCTTCTCATCGTGGCGCTCTGTTCGCTCGTGGCGGTCCTCACCCCACTCCTCCACCTGTACCGCGCGGACGTGGACTCGGATCTCCTGAACCGTTTGCAGCCTCCCACCTGGGAGCATCCCTTCGGGACCGACACGCTCGGGCGGGACATCCTGGTCCGGGTTCTGCACGGGGCGCGGGTCTCCCTGGGCCTGGGCCTGGGCGCGGTGGCCGTGGCGGCAGTGGCCGGGTCCGTCCTCGGTCTACTGGCCGGCTACGCCGGGCGGTGGGTGGACCTGTCGCTCATGTTCTGCATGGACATCCTCCTCGCCTTCCCGGCGACGCTCCTGGCAATCGCGATCGTCGCCATGATCGGCCCGGGCCTCCGGAACTCGTTGATCGCGATCAGCCTGGTCTCGATCCCGTTCTACGCCCGGATCGCGCGCGCGGCGGTGCTCTCCCTGAAGGAACTGGAATTCGTCGTGGCCGCGAAGGGGTTGGGGGGAAGCAGCATCCGGGTCCTCTTCCGGCACATCTTCCCGAACGCCTTGCCCCCCCTCATGGTGCAGACGACCCTCGGGGTCGCCTTCGCCGTCCTGGAGGCGGCGGCCCTGGGGTTCCTCGGTCTCGGTGCCCAGCCGCCCACCCCGGAGTGGGGCGCGATGCTGGCCGACTCCTACAAGTACTTCACGAGCGGGGCCTGGTGGGCGTTTTTCTTTCCCGGGGCGGCGATCATGATCTCCGTTTTCGGGTTTAATCTTCTGGGCGATGGCCTCCGGGACGCCCTGGACCCCAGGCTGCGCACCGAGTGCTCGTCCTGACGAACCCCGCACCGGCGCAGGCCGGGGGGTGGGGACGCGACCGGCCCGGCGTGCGGGATTGCTGCGAGGGAGATTCATGAGACGCGCCGGGATCCTATGGCTCACCCTGGGCCTGGCGGCGGCCCTGGGAGTCGGGGCAGCAGTCCCGGCAGTGGGGCAGACCCCCCGGCGAGGCGGGACCTATCAGTTTTCTCTTGGGCCCTCCGACCCCCCCTCGCTCGACCCGGCCCACGTGACCGACACCACCTCCCACGCGGTCGTCTCGGAACTCTTCGACGGTCTCGTCGAGCTTGATCGGGAGATGCGGGTCCGCCCGGCCATCGCCGAGCGCTGGGAGGTCTCGCCCAATGGCCGCACCTACCGGTTCTTTCTGAGAAAAGGGGTCCGGTTCCAGACCGGGCGGGAGGTCAGTGCCGAGGACTTCCGGTACAGTTTTCTCCGGGTCCTGGATCCGAAGACGAAGTCGGAGCGGACCTGGATCCTGGACAGGCTGGACGGCGCGGCGGAGTTTCTGGCGGGGAAGACCGCCGATGTCCGGGGGATCCTGGTCCGGGACCGCTACACGCTGGAGCTCCGCCTGGCCGAGCCCTTCGCCCCCTTTCTGGCCCTGCTCACCTATCCGGCGGCCATGGTCGTTCCCCGAGAGGCGGTGGAGCGGGCCGGGCCCGATTTCTCGGCGCGCCCCGTGGGGACGGGGCCCTTCCGCCTCGCGGAGTGGCGCCGGGATGACCGCCTCGTTCTCGAGGCGAACCCGGACTACTTCCGGGGGCGTCCCCACCTGGACCGGATCGTGTTCCGCATTATCCCCGATGACCTGACCCGCCTCCAGGAATTCCAGGCCGGCACCCTCCACCACACCGACGTCCCGGCTGGCCTCTACCAGACCATCGCGGCGGACCCCGCCCTCAAGGGCCGGCTCCACTCCCAATCCATCCTGGGGGTCCAGGCGGTCCGCCTCAACGTGGAGGTCCCCCCCTTTGTCGGGAACACGAGGCTGCGCCAGGCGCTCAACTACGCCGTGGACAAAGTCGCCTTCGCCCAGGTCATCATGGAGGGGCGGGTCAAGCCCGCTTCCGGCATCCTTCCGCCGGGCATGCCGGGCTACAGTGGGGGACTTCCCGGCTATCCCTTCGACCGGACCCGGGCAAGGCACCTTCTGGCCGAGGCCGGCTTTCCGGGAGGGAAGGGGCTGCCGCCCCTCACACTGCACTACAACACGAGCCTGACCAACAGGCGCCTTGCCGAGTTCGTTCAGGCGCAATTGGCCGAGGTCGGGGTGAAGGTGGAGGTGGCCGCGCTGGACTGGCCGGCCTACCTGAAGCTAGTGGATGCCGGCCGGACCCAGATGCACCGGATGGGCTGGATCGCCGACTACCCCGATCCGGAGAACTTCCTGACCGTTCTCTTTCACAGCAAGAACATCGGGGAGCGGGGGAACACGAGCCGCTACCGGAATCCCCAGGTGGACGGCTTGCTGGATCGGGCGGACCGGGCAACGAACGAGGCCGATCGGATCCGCCTCTACCAGGAGGCCGAGCGGCTCATCGTGGAGGATGCCCCCTGGATTCTCCTGAACTATTACAGCACCGACCTGCTGGTGCACCCGGCGGTCCGCAACCTGGTGGAGCAGCTTTCCCCGATGGACTCCTCGCCCACGATCAGCCTCGTCCAGATGCGGCTGGTCTGGCTCGCGGAGTAGGACGTGGGCCTCCTCATCTTCACCCTCCGCCGGACGCTGCAACTGGTCCCGGTCCTCCTTGGGCTCACCCTGATTGTCTTTGCCCTCCAGGCGCTGGCCCTGGGGGACCCGGTCCGGGCGGCCATGGGGCAGCGGGGGGATCCGGAGGTGATCGCCCGGATCCGGGCGGAGTATGGCCTGGATGCTCCCCTCTGGGCGCAGTACGGCCGGTCCCTCGCTCGCATCCTCCGGGGGGACCTCGGACGGTCCTTCCGCCAGCAGGTGCCGGTCGCCGACCTGATCGTCGAGCGCCTTCCCGCCACGCTCCGTCTCGCGCTGGCTGCCATGGGGCTCGCCGTCCTTCTGGGGGTGGCGGCCGGCATCGCTGCCGCCGTCACGCACGGCCGGCTGGCGGACCTGGCCTTGATGACCGTCGCCCTGGCCGGTATTTCCACCCCCGTCTTCTGGCTCGGGATGATGTTGATCCTGCTGTTCGCCGTCACGCTCGGCTGGTTCCCCATCTCGGGGTACGGGGACGGGGACTGGCGGCACCTCGTCCTGCCCGCCTTCACCCTGGGGGGGCTCCACGTGGGCTACATCGCTCGGATGACCCGCTCGAGCCTCCTCGAGGTCCTCCGGGAGGATTATCTCAGGACCGCCCGCGCGAAGGGCCTCCGCGAGGGGGTGGTTCTCCTCAAGCACGGCCTGCGCAACGCCGCACTGCCCATTCTCACGCTGATCGGCATCGGGCTGGGGGACCTCCTGGTGGGGGCACCCCTCACCGAGACCGTCTTTGCCTGGCCCGGTCTCGGCCGGCTGCTCGTGGCGGCGGCGGCGAACCGGGACCTCCCCGTGGTCTTAGGGGCGACGCTCCTCTTTGGGTTGATCACCGTGGGCGCGAGCTTCCTGGTGGATTGCTGTTACGTGGTGGCGGACCCCCGGGTCCGCTTCGCGGGGGGGAGGCGGTGAGGGGCCTCCTCAAGCACCGGGGCGCCCTGGCCGGGACCGTCCTGCTCCTCACGGTCCTGGCAGCGGCCCTCCTCGCGCCGGTCCTCGCCCCCTACGACCCGGCCCGCGTCCCGACCGACCTGGCGGCCCGGAGCATGCGCCCGCCGGGGCGGGAGCACTGGCTCGGCACCGACCTGCTCGGGCGGGACCTGCTCAGCCGGATCCTGTACGGGGCCCGGGTGTCGCTCCTGGTCGGGTTGGCCGTGGCCCTTCTCACGGCGGTCCTCGGGGCCGCGGTCGGCTTGCTCGCCGGCTTCTACGCTGGTACGATAGACGCCGTGTTCATGCGGCTCACCGATGCGCTCATGGCGTTCCCGACGCTCGTGCTGGCCATCGCGGCCGTGGCCATCCTGGATCAGCCGGGCCTCCTCGCGCTCATCCTGGTCCTGGCGGCCGTCCAGTGGACGACGGTGGCCCGCCTCATCCGGGGGCAGGCCCTCAGCCTCCGGGAGCGGGAGTTCGTCTCGGCCGCCTACGCGCTCGGGGCCCGCGATCTCCGGATCCTGATGCGACACATGCTCCCCAACTGCCTGGCCCCCCTGCTGGTCTCGACGAGCTTCGGGGTGGCCAGCAACATCCTGGCCGAGGCGGGCCTCTCCTTCCTGGGGCTG
>CAZRDA010000111.1:0-6016 GCA_964598715.1 uncultured bacterium
CGGCGGATGCTCCGGCGCCGGACGCTCGGCGGCGGGGCCGCCCTCCACGCCGATTCGCACCACCGCGGGGCGGACCTGGCGGACCAGGGCGGTCAGCGATTGGTTGAGGGCACGAAGGTCAGCGGAGGCTTGCCCCGTTCCCGCCCCCTCGGTGAAGAGGGGGGCAGCGGCGACTCCCGTGGCCGTGAGGGCCACCACCAGAAGGGAAGCCAGGACAGCTCCAGTGGACCGCTGCGGAGGGGTGCGCCGCACCTGAACGTGCATCGGGGAAAAACCTCCTGAAGTACCAGGCGTCAGGGGGAACGATTCACGAAACCATAGCACAGGCGCCGGGCTCCTACAAGGGGCGGGCGGCGTGCCAGGCGCGCAGCAGCGCGCGGGAGTTGCGGCCGGTGGCGCGGAAGGTAAGCATCCGCTCCCGCGGACCCGCGATCGCCAGGGCCACCTCTACCCGGTCGGGCGGCAGGAGAGGTCCGGCCCTATCCGCCCATTCCAGGACCGTCACGCCCGGTCCGTCGCACACCTCTTCCCAGCCGAGCGCCGCCCACTCCCCGGCCGAGCGGATCCGGTAGAGGTCCCAGTGGAAGAGCGGGAAACGACCCGCGTACTCGTGCAGGAGGGTGAAGGTGGGGCTTCGGACCTGCTGCCCCCGCCCGACGCCGAGCCCCCGCGCCAGCCCCTGGACGAAGACCGTCTTCCCCGACCCGAGGGAGCCCTTCAAGCAGATCACGGTTCCGGGCGTCGCCAGACGACCGAGGGCCGCCGCTGCGGCGCGCGTCTCCGCCGGGGAGCGGGAGCGGAGCGACGAACGGGGTCCCCTAGGCGCAGCCGCGGCCTCCTTCGCAGCGGCGATCGTCATGGCTCAATCAATTCGCGCGCAGCGGGGCCGCTGCCTTGATGCGGCGGATGGCGTCCGGCAGGCGCTCCAGGAGGTCGCCCGCCAGCATCGCCTCCTCCGTGAGGGCGTCCGCGGCCAGGTCCCCCGCCAGGCCATGCAGGTACACGCCCGCGCGCACCTTCAGATCCAGGTCCCCCCCCTGCGCGATGAGGCCGGCCAGGACCCCGGTCAGCACATCCCCGGAGCCGGCAGTCGCCATGCCGGGGTTGCCGGTCGGGTTGATGGCCACCTGCCCCTTGGCGCTGGCGATCAACGTCCGCGCCCCCTTCAGGACGAGGGTGAGGTTGTACGTCTGCGCCACCTTCTGGACGATGGGGATCCGCTGGTCCTGCACCTCCTGCGTGGCCACCGTGAGGAGGCGGGACAGTTCGCCGGGGTGCGGGGTGAGGACGAGGGGCGCAGTGATCTTTCCCAGGGCCTCCAGGCGATGCCCGAGGGCGTTGATCCCGTCGGCATCCACGACCAGGGGGACTCGGCTCGCAGCCATCAGATCCCAGACGAGGGCAGCGGTGCTGGGATGGGTGGAGAGCCCCGGCCCCAGCGCCACGACGGCTTTCCCCTCCAGGAGGGGGAGGAGACGCTCCAGCGCAGCGCGGGAGAGGGTCCGTTCATCCGTCTCCGGGAGGGGCGCCGTCATCACCTCGGTGAGCTTGGCCGCCATGGCGTCGTGCAGGCTCTCGGGGAGGGCAAGCGTCACCAGCCCGGCCCCGACCCTGAGCGCCGCCAGACTGCACAGCGCCGCCGCGCCGGTCTTCCCGGCAGAGCCGGCCACCACCAGGACGTGGCCGTACGTCCCCTTGTGCGCATCCGGGTCGCGGGGCGGAAGGGCCGCCGCCATATCGGCCGGCTCCAGGACCTCCACCGCAATCGCCGGCTCCCGCAGGAGTGGCGCCGGCATGCCGATATCGGCTACCACCACCTCCCCCGCGGCCGCGGCGGCCGGGTACAGCAGGAGGCTCCGCTTGGGGAGACCGAAGGTGACGGTCAGGGTGGCCCGGACGCAGGGACCCCGGAGGATCCCGTCGTCCGAACCAAGACCGGAGGGAAGGTCCAGGGCCACCACCGGCCGGCCCGCCTCGTTCATGGCCGCGATGAGGCTGGCCGCGACTCCCTTCGCCGCGCCGCTGAGCCCGGTGCCCAGGAGGGCGTCCAGGAGAAGATCGCTCCCGGCCATCGCCTCGCGCGCGCCCGCCACCTGCTCCGCCGTCTCCACGGGGAGGATCGGCAGCCCCGTCTTCTCCAGGATCTGGAGGGTGATCCGCGGGTCGCCGGCGATCTCGGCCCGCTTGGCGCAGAGGAGGACCCGGACCGCTGCCCCCCGGTTGTGCAGGTGCCGCGCCGCCACGAAGCCGTCCCCCCCGTTGTTCCCCTTTCCGCAACAGACGACGATCCGCTTCCCGCTGACCGGCCCGAAGCGCCGCACGACCTCGACCGCCACTGCCGCGCCGGCGTTCTCCATGAGGAGGAGGGAGGGCACGCCGTACTCCGCCGTGGCCCGGCGGTCCAGTTCCCGCATCTCCTTTACCGTGACGACTTTCATGCGCTCCTCAATCCGTCGCGACAACAACAGCCAGGGCGTACTCCCCTTCGTGCGCCAGCGAGAGGTAGGTCTGCCGCACGCCGAGGGCCGCTGCACGGGCCGCCGCGACCCCGGCCAGGAGGAGGCGGGGAACCTCCCCCCCTCCCCCCGCTACCTCCACTTCCCGCCAGCGGATTCCGCCCCCCCAGCCGATCCGCAGGGCCTTGAGGCAGGCCTCCTTGGCGGCGAATCGCGCGGCGAGGTGGGGAGCGGGATCCGCCCGGCGGCGGCACTCCGCCACCTCCGCCTCCGTGAAGAGACGCGTCAGCAGCCGATCCCGCCGACCCACCGCTCGGCGCAGGCGGGGCACCGAGACCAGGTCGGTCCCGACCCCGATGATCACGAGCGCGGCTCCGGCAGGATCACCTCGCCGGTCTCCGGGTTCACCTCCCAGGTCAGCCCCGGCCGGCGGGCGCCGAAGAGGTTCGCCACCTCCAGACGCAAGTAACGGGTCGTGGGGGAGAGGCCAGCCCGGGGGAAGGCCACCAGGAAGACGGCCCCGGTCACCCCCTTCGCGCCTTCCCCGTGGGTGAGGGCCACCGCCTCCTCCTGGAGCGCCTCGGGCAGGATCCCCCGGACCCGGGCCCCGGTGTCATCCACCAGGGTCAGGCTTCCCACCGGATCGGCCAGGAAGGCCTCCCGCAGGCCGCCCCGTGCCACCCCCACCCGGACCTCCACGTACAGGGAGGTCCTGTGGTCGAAGCGCCCGGGCCAGTCCGCCCCCTTCCCGAGCGCCGTCGCCTGGAGCGCCACGAGCGCCGACGTCTCGAGCGTCGCCTGCACCTGTGCTTCCCCGATCTCCACGCTCCGGGTGAGGGCGTACCAGAGCTCGAGCCCGCGCTCGACGGGGGAGGCGACGGGCGAGGCCGGGAAGAGGCCGAACGGCGCCCGGGTGCCCGGACCCCCCGGCGCGGGGGCGGCCACGACCCCCGGGGGTGCCCCCGCCGTACGCGCCGACTCCCACCACAGGACCGCGCCCCCGGCCCCGGCCGCGAGGAGGACCGCTGCCGTGAGCAGCCGTTGCCGCCGCCGGGTCGTGGCCGCCCGCCGGCGCGCTGCCTCCTCCTCCCGGCGGCGGACCTCGGACGGGGGGAGCCACTCCAGGTATTGGATCTCGGGCATGAATGCCTCAGAAGCGGGCGAGCGCCACGTGGCGGCTCATCAGGTAGCGGGCCAGATCGTCATCCACGGGGACCCGGGTCAGCAGGATGCGAAGGCCATCCCCGGGAGCGGTTCCCGGCATCCGGACGACGAAGCCGGGTACCAGCACTCTGAGGTTGCTCCTGGCCGGCTCAAAATCCTGCCAGAAGCCCTCCCCCTCGTAGGGGACTCCGAGGGCGTCGAGCAGCCGGCGGATCGTCTCCTCCGGCCCGATCTCCTGAAGGGTGACGACCCGGTAGCCGGCCTGGTGGAGACGGGAAAGGACGCGCTCGGGCAGCCCCGCCAGATCCAGGGCGATTCCTCCGCCGGGGCGTCGGAGGAGCCGGCTCACGGTCGCATCCACCCGGACGCCTGCCGCCGGATCCTCGAACACAGTGAGCCGGACCGACCGCTCCGGTACCTCCCCCAGCAATTCCAGGAGGGAGTCCACCAGCTGCTCCCGGCTGGAGGCGTCGAGCGTCCGGGGGGGCGGGACGGCTGCCACGGGCGCCGGCGCGGGAGGGATCTCGCCGCCGCCCACGAACAGGTCGCTCACCCAGATGCCGCGCCGGTACGCATAGGTCTTAATCGGCTCCGGGATGAGCAGGCGAGGATCTCGAACCAGGTTTACCACGTTCACCTGTCCCGTGAGAAGACTCTCGTCCCGCTGCATGATCACCCAGTCCCCCCGAAGCGTCACCCGCGCCCGGTCGCCGATCTCCACGACCGCATCCCGCTGGACGGAGTAGTAGCGGCTCCGCGCCAGTACAGCCTGGATCGCTTCGGGAAGCCCCCCCTCGTCCCCGAGGGAGACCACCCCCACCTCGGGATGCTGCTCCTCCAGGAGCCGGGCCACGTCGGGGGGAAGGGCCGCGGAAACGTCGAGGAGGAGGCGCCGATCGGGCGCCAGGTTCAGCAGAGGAATTGCCGCCAGGTTGATCCGGACCTGGGTGTCCCCGCCGAGGGAGAGGTCCAGGTGGCCGGAGGCCAGGTACGGTTCCTGGAGGGCTGCGAAGAGGGCCCGGAGGGAACCCCCGAGCGCTGCCAATTTCCCCTCCCGATCCGGCGGCTCCAGAGGGGGGAGGGTGCCGGGCTTCCCCATCACAAAGAAGAGGCGAGCGGGCTGGGAGGGGGCAGCCGCCGGAGGCGGGGTGGCGACGCCGAGAGCGGGAGGTGGGGGCGGGGCCAGGACCGGGCGGGCGGCGGCGGCCATCTCCCGGGCCCTGCGGATCGCCAGGCTGACGCGCAGGAGGGAGATCCTCCGGCCCATCCGCTCGGGCGGAGGGGGGAGGCGCAGGACCGTCCCGGCGGGGATCCGCCGGATGTCCGTCACGCCCGGGTTCAATCTCTGGAAAGCATCCAGGAACGGGAGAGCATCGGCGGGACTGAGGCGAACCCCGGCCCGCTCCAGGACCACCCAGAGGGAAGCGGGGGCTGCGAGGCTGACCTCGCGCGGGGCCGAAACCGCTCCCGCGGAGAGCAGCCCCAGGAGCGCAAGCAGGAGCCAGCGCCCGATCCCCCCTCGCCCGCTTCCGGCCACGCCGTCACCCCCGCGCGCCGCGGATCCGCGTGAGCATCTCCCGCACGGCCCACTCCATGCCCACCAGGGCAGCGCGGGCCACGATGCTATGGCCGATGTTCAGTTCCTCTACCTCCGGGATGGCCGCCACCGGCTCCACGTTGACGTAGTTCAGCCCGTGGCCGGCCGAAACGCGTATCCCGACCCCCGCCGCAACGCGGGCGGCCCGGATCAGGGAGGCCAGCGCCTCCCGGACCGCCTCCCCTCGTGCCTCGGCGTAGGAGCCCGTGTGCAGTTCCACGAGCGTGGCCCCCACCGTCTTCGCCGCCTCCACCTGCTCTTCCTCCGGCGCGATGAAGAGGCTCACGGGGAGGTCCGACCTCTGGAGTTCGCCCACCACGGCCGTGAGGCGCGTCCGCTGCCCTGCGACTTCGAGCCCCCCCTCGGTCGTGCGCTCCTGCCGCCGCTCCGGGACCAGGGTCACCAGGTCCGGGCGGATGGCGCTGGCGATCCGGACCATCTCCTCGGTGGCCGCCATCTCGAGATTCAGGCGCGTGCTGACCGTCTCTCGCAGCAGGCGCAGGTCCCGATCCTGGATGTGCCGCCGGTCCTCCCGGAGGTGGACGATGATCCCTTCGGCCCCCGCCAGCTCCGCCAGGGCAGCCGCGGCCACCGGGTCCGGATCGCGCCCTCCCCGGGCCTGCCGGATCGTGGCGATATGGTCCACATTGACAGCCAGGCGCGGCGGACGCCGCGCCCCCTGACGCTCCACGGTTCCCTCGAACTCTCCACCGGCCGCCCCGCGGCCTCAGGACAGCAGGCACACCCCGTTCCCCGGATCGGCCGCCTTCCTGCCGCCGCCCGCCCGGGGTGAGCCGCG
>CAZRDA010000112.1:0-6005 GCA_964598715.1 uncultured bacterium
ACATCGCCGTCTTCGTGGAGGGGAGCATCTGGCACACGGCGGTCCTGGCCATCGGGGGGGACCAGATCACCAACGACATCGCCATCGGGCTCCGGACCCCCATCCACGAGGCGGAGGAGATCAAGAAGAAGCACGGGTGCGCCCTGGCGTCGCTGATCCCGGGCGACCAGACGCTCGAGGTCCCCAGCGTGGGTGGCCGCCGGCCGCGCCTCCTCTCCCGCCAGACCCTCTGCGAGGTCATCCAGCCGCGAATAGAGGAGATCTTCTCCCTCGTGGACCGGGAGGTCCGGCGGGCGGGGTACCGGGAGCACTGCGCGGCGGGGATGGTGGTGACCGGCGGCGCCTCCATCATGGACGGGGTGCCGGAGCTGGGGGAGCAGTTGCTCGATCTGCCGGTGCGTCGCGGCGTCCCGGCCGGGGTGGCGGGGCTGACCGACGTGGTGGCTTCCCCCATCTACGCCACCGGCGTTGGCCTCGCCCTCTACGGCGCCCAGAACCGCCACCAGCGGAAGTTCCGGCGGGTCTCCGAGCACGCCATGTTCAGCCGGGTGGTGGAGCGGATGAAGGAGTGGTTCGGGGAATTCATGTAGGGTCTGGCCGCGCGTCCCGGGGACGCCAGCCGAAGGGAGGACCGAGGATGCCGTTCCATCTCGAGGAGGAACCCGAGCGGATGGCCCGGATCAAGGTCATCGGGATGGGGGGGGGCGGGAGCAACGCCGTGAGCGGGATGGCCTCCTCCAACATGGGCGGCGTGGAGTTCATCGTGATGAACACCGACGCCCAGGCCCTGAAGGCCTCCCCCGTGGCGACGAAACTCCAGATCGGCGAGAAGCTGACCCGCGGCCTCGGGGCCGGGGCCAACCCGGAGGTGGGGCGGCGCGCGGCCATCGAGGACACGGACAGGATCCTCAGCCTGCTCGAGGGGGCCGATATGGTCTTCCTCACGGCCGGGCTCGGGGGCGGGACCGGGACCGGCGCGGCCCCCATCGTGGCCAACCTCTCCAAGGAACTGGGCATCCTGACGGTGGGCGTCGTCACCAAGCCGTTCCAGTTCGAGGGGAAGGTGCGGGCGGCGCAGGCGGAGCGGGGACTCCACGAGTTGAAGGAGAAGGTGGACACCCTCATCACCATCCCCAATCAACGTCTGCTGAACGTGGCGGAGCGGCGCACGACCTTCCTGGAGGCCTTCCGCCTGGCGGACGACGTCCTGCGCCAGGCGGTCCAGGGGATCTCGGACCTCATCCTCGTTCCGGGGCTCATCAACCTGGATTTCGCCGACGTGCGGACCATCATGGCGGAGCGGGGGGTCGCCATGATGGGGACCGGAATGGCCACCGGCGAGAACTGCGCCGTCGAGGCGGCCGGGAAGGCGATCAGCAGCCCCCTCCTGGAGAACCTCTCGATCGAGGGGGCCCGGGGGATCCTCATCAACATCACGGGCGGGCCGGACCTCTCCCTCTACGAGGTGAACGAGGCGTCGAGCTCCATCTGCCAGTCGGCCCATCCCGACGCGAACATCATTTTCGGGGCCGTGATTGACGAGAATCTCTCGCGGGAGGTTCGGGTGACGGTCATCGCCACCGGATTCGACGGGACCGGCAAGCGGGAGACGGAGCAGGTGAAGGCGGTGGATCTGAGGGCCTTCGCGGCGCAGGCGGGGGAGCGGGCCTCGTCCCTGCGGAAGCGGCCGGGCCGGCAGGCCGAGGCGGCGCAGCTCTCCCTGGGCCCGCTGGCCGAGAACGAGCTGGACATCCCGACCTTCCTGCGGCGGCAGGCGGATTAGTCAGAGATGAGCGCCGCGCTCCTGCTCATCTGGCTCTGGCACCGGCGACGATCAATGCCCGCCGGGCTGGATACCCGGTCTCGGGCTCCAGCGAAGACCCACCTGCTGCCGCCTGTGCGGCGCCTCACGATTATTCGTCTTGCCTTTGTCCTCCTTGTCCTTCTCATCGGGCTCGGGTGCGCGGTGGATGCAACTCCCCCCGCGGGCGAACGAACCGTTCCATGGAGGGCTGAATGCGGAGCGTGGCCAAAGTCACGAGCCTGATCGCACTGATTGTCCTGGTCCTGGCCGCGTTTGCCCTGCAGCTCGCCGATTTCTAGCGGCGACTCCGAGCCGGGTCCCCGCGAGCGTCACTTTCCCCGTCGCATGGGATCACCGTCGAGGTGGGCGTGACAAGGGAGCGCCTGACCCGCGAGTGCCAGGAGGCGCGCCTCGCCTGATGGACGAGACCCGCCTGCGCTTCCACGACGCCCCCGGCTTCGTCCAGTCCCTTCCCTTCGTCGCCCTGCCCGGGGTCGGGCACGCCTTCAGCACCCGCCAGGGGGGGGTCAGCCGCCCCCCATTCCACACGCTGAACCTGGGGACCGGTGTCCAGGACGACCCGGCGGCCGTCCGGGAGAACCAGCGCCGCCTCTTCGGCGCCCTGGGCCTGGATCCCTCCCGCATTGTCCGCGTGTGGCAGGTTCACGGGGACGAGGTCCTGGTGGTGGACGGGAGGCTCGCGCGGCGGGAGAACTTCCCCCGGCTTCTGCTGGACGAGCACTACGAGTACGACGCCATGGTGACCAACCGGGAGGGGCTCGCCCTCACCATCACCACGGCCGACTGCCTCCCCGTCTTCATCGCCGATCCGGTCAGGCGCGCCGTGGCGGCTGCCCATGCGGGCTGGCGGAGCACGCTGAAGGGCATCGCCCCCAGGGCCCTGGCCACGCTTGTCCAGACCTATGGCTCCCGGCCGGCGGACTGCGTGGCGGTCATCGGCCCCGGCATCCTCGGGTGCTGCTTCGAGGTGGATGAGCCGGTGATGCGGCCGCTTCGCGCCACCGTCCCGGATTGGGAGGCGGTTTCCCGCCCGGTCGGCCCGGAGCACTGGCTGCTGGACCTTTCGGCCCTGAATGCCCGTTCTCTCGTGGAGGGGGGGCTCCCCGAAGGCGCCATCCACCAGACGGGGCTCTGCACCGCCTGCCGCACGGACCTCTTCTACTCCTACCGGGCCGAGAAGCCGCTCACCGGGCGATTGATGAGCGCCCTGTGGCTCTCCTGAGGCCGCCGCATTGACACCCCCCCCGAGGCTCTGGTACGGTCGCCTTGGGGTGGGGGAAAGGTCCGAGTCAGGCCTCGCGGGCCTGGGAGCGGGATGGAGGGAGTTGCGAAGAGGATCACGGCGGTCCGGGAGCGGATCGCGGCTGCGGCGGCCCGGGCCGGCCGGGACCCCGCCGGGGTAACGCTGGTTGCCGTCAGCAAGGCATTTCCCCCCGGGATGGTCCGGGCAGCGGCGGCCGCCGGGGTAACCGACATCGGCGAGAACAGGGTCCAGGAGGCGATCCCGAAGATCGCCACCGTGGGGCGGGGGGTCCGTTGGCACCTGGTAGGTCACCTCCAGACGAATAAGGCGAAGCCAGCCGTCCAGCACTTCGATTGGATCCAGACCCTGGACTCTCTGCGACTGGCGGAGGCTCTGCAGAAGGCGGCGGAGGGGGCGGGGCGGGAGACGGTCCCGGTCCTGGTGGAGGTGAACCTGGGCGGGGAGACCAGCAAGGCGGGCTTGCCCGAGGCCGACCTGCTCACCTTGCTCCGCGGGCTCGCTGCCGTTCCCAGGATTCGCGTAGAGGGCCTGATGGCCCTCCCGCCGTTCCTGGAGGATCCCGAGGCGGTCCGGCCATACTTCTCCCGCCTGCGGCTGCTGGCGGAGAAGGCCCGGGCCGAGGATCTCCCCCACGTGCGGATGGCCCACCTCTCCATGGGGATGAGCCACGACCTCGAGGTGGCGGTGGAGGAGGGGGCCACGATGGTCCGGGTGGGGACGGCGATCTTCGGTCCGCGGCCCTGAGGGGAGCGTGCGGGCGGGAGTCCACGGGTGCTATCGGTTGCTGCGGGAGGAGGTCGGGCTCACCGCGTTCGCAGGCGTGGCCGGGGGAAGCCGGCCTGAGGAGAGGCCATGAAGGTGTTCCTGGACACGGCCAGCGTGAAGGAGATCCGCGAGGGGGTGGCATTGGGCGTCGTGGACGGCATCACGACGAACCCTTCCCTCATCGCCAAGGAGGGGCGGCCCTTCCGGGAGATCGTGGAGGAGATCTGCCGGATCGTAGATGGGCCCGTCAACCTCGAGGTGGTGGGGACCGACGCGGACACCATGGTGGCCGAGGGGCGGGACCTGGCCAAGATCCACGCGAACGTCGTGGTGAAGATCCCCATGATCGCGGAGGGGCTCAAGGCCGTCCGGCACCTCAGCCTCGAAGGGACCAAAGTCAACGTGACCCTCTGTTTCTCCGCGAGCCAGGCGCTGCTCGCCGCCAAGGCGGGGGCGACGTACATCAGCCCCTTCATCGGCCGGCTGGATGACATCAGCCACGTGGGGATGGACCTGGTCCGGGATATCCTGGCCATCTACCGGAACTACGGCTACCCGACCCAGGTCCTGGCGGCGAGTCTCAGGCACCCCTTGCATGTGGTGGAGGCGGCCAAGGCCGGCGCCCACGTGGCCACCATGCCCTTCGCGGTCCTCCAGCAACTGGTGAAGCATCCCCTGACCGATCTCGGCCTCGAGCGGTTCCTGTCCGACTGGAAGAAGGTCCCCGGAAAGCCAGCCGTCTGAGCGGACCTCGACCTGCCAGCCGCGGTCCTGCGTCCTCCCTGATCGTTACGCCTCCTCGACGGGCCCGACAGCTTTGTTTCTCGGGCCTGCCCGGCAATCCCGGCGACCTCGTGTGACGCGCCTGCACCGCACCCGTTGGCGCGGCGTGCTCCGGGGATTGGGGGTAAATGCCCGATAGAAAAAATTTGCTTGACAGCCTCCGAAGGAAATTTTAGACTAGCCCCTCTACAGGTAACAATCAGTTCGCGAGTTATCCCGCATCACGGCCTGATCCTGGAGACGCTTTCGTAGTGTCATCTAACCGAGGGGGCACGTCCCTCTTGTGCCCCGCTCGTATCCTCGAAAGTGCCCGGGTTTTCTGTGGGCTCGATGCCCGCGGGAAGGGTCCCCCTGGTGAAGGGGGCGGGAACCAAGATTTCTCATCATCTGGGGTACTAACTGCATCCCTTAAACGAGCGTGTGAGCGAAGAGAGGAGGTCAGCGACGAAGCAGAGGAGAAGCCTGCACGAGACCAGCGGTGTTGATGGTATCAGAGGGCTGAAGGGGTTTCTAGCAGGAGGAGGAGAAGATGGCAGAAATCAAGAGTTCTGACATCCCCGTGCTGCCCTGGCCTGCGGTGCCCATGCTAACGCCCGACGAAGTCTACAAGGGCCTTAGCGACGCAGCGCGGAACTACCCGAACTGGCTGGAAGAGAACGTCCACTTTAGAGATGTAGGGAAGAAGCCGGAGAAGCTCAGCCGGCTGCGGGTCCTCGATGTGACCCAGAAGAGCGCGGGCGGTCACTGGTGTACCTCCCTCTTCGGCGAGCACGGGGCCGAGGTCATCATGGTCGAGCCCCCCGGGGGGGACCCGACCCGGAAACTCACGCCCTTCGGTCGCAAGCAGTTGATGTTCAAGGATAACGTCGTCGGCGAGGCGATCGGGAGCAAGTTCCTCCACGAGTGCCGGAATAAGACCTCCATCACGATGAACCTCGAGACCGCCGAGGGCCGGGAGCTGCTCAAGAAGCTCGTGGTGGATGCGGATGTCCTGGTCGAGAACTACCCCCCGGGACAGTTCGACGCCTGGGGGATCGGCTATCGGCAACTCTCCGAGATCAATCCCCGCCTGGTGTATGCGTGGATCGGGCAGCGGGGACAGTGGGGACCGTTGAAGGATCGGCCCTGGATGTATGACCCGGTGGGGCAGAACGCCTGCGGGTTCACTCACGGGACCGGGGCCCCGGCGGCCTTCGGGGGCCGGCCCACCCGCTCCGGGATGTGGGTCTGCGATTACGTGGGGGGCACCGCCCTCGCCATGGGGATTATGTCAGCCCTGAACTATCGGGATCGCATCTCCGGCCGTGGCCAGTTCGTCGAGGCCACAGGCGCGGCCGGGATCATGCGGATCATTGACTACAACTGGGG
>CAZRDA010000113.1:0-2303 GCA_964598715.1 uncultured bacterium
GGACGCCCCGGAGCAACCCGGCCACCTACACCGGCGTCTTCTCCTTCATCCGGGACCTGTACGCCCTCACCCCGGACGCCCGGGTCCGCGGTTACAAGCCTGGCCGCTTCTCTTTCAACGTGAAGGGGGGCCGGTGCGAGGCCTGCGAGGGGGACGGGATCCTCCGCATCGAGATGCACTTCCTCCCCGACATCTACGTGACCTGCGAGGTCTGCCGGGGGAAGCGCTACAATCGGGAGACCCTGGAGATCCTCTACAAGGGGAAGAGCATCGCGGACGTCCTGGACATGACCGTGGCGGAGGCCCTCGCCTTCTTCGAGAAGGTCCCACGGATCCGGGAGAAACTCCAGACCCTCTACGACGTCGGCCTGGGCTACATCAAGTTAGGCCAGTCGGCGACCACTCTCTCCGGGGGCGAGGCGCAGCGGGTGAAACTCTCGCGCGAACTCAGCAAGCGGGCGACGGGGCGTACCCTCTACATCCTGGACGAGCCGACGACGGGGCTGCACTTCCACGACATCCGCCAGCTCCTGGAGGTGCTGCACCGCCTGACGGATGCCGGGAACACCGTCCTGGTGATCGAGCACAACCTGGACGTCATCAAGACGGCCGACCACCTCATTGACCTGGGTCCGGAAGGCGGGGACGCCGGGGGCCGGGTCGTGGCCACCGGGCCCCCAGAAGAGGTCGCGGCCACCCCCGGCTCCTACACCGGCCAGTTCCTGCGCCGGGTGGTCAAGAAAGGCGGCAGCCGCTGAGCAGGGTGGGGCCACCCCTGGCATCACAACCGAGCGGCCGCCGGGTGAACTCGTTCAGAATGATTGGTGGCACTCTGCTCGAGTGTCGCCATGCACATTATCAGCGGAACGGGGCCCTCCGCGCGACGCCGAGATCGTGGTGCTCGACGGCTCGCGGGTGGCCGTCATCGCGCGGCGGGGGAATCTGCTGGAGGATGAGCGGGCCGTCGTCCTGCCCGGCTGCCTGGTTGGGCTCCAGAGTCTCGGCCGCGGGCTCTGGCGCGCCTCCGATGCCTACCTCGATGCCGCGGCCATCGAACTGACGCATCCTACCTGCGTCCTTCCCGATCGTCTCCCCTGCGTCCTTCCCGGTCGTCTCCTCGCGCTCCCGAATGTCGCCCGTGTCGCGCAGCCCCGACGCTGACGGCGTCGCCGCCATCGTTGCCGATGGCGAGCGAGACCGGCACCGGGTTCCCCATGCGGGGCAGAGCGGCGCCCTCCAATTCGACCTTGAACTCGTAGCGGCCGCGACCCAGGGGTTGGATCACGGCCTCGAGCTCCACGCCATCAATGACTCCCTCGAACTTGAACCGTTCTTTCCTGTGCCGCTTGGACCGCCCTTTCTTCTCCTCCTTGAATGATCCGGCCCGGATGGTCGTGGAGAAGGACCCGACCTGGAAGCTCACGTCCTCGGTGAGCGGGTTGATCCCGTCGCTTTCGGCGTGCAGGGTGAAGGTGGCCTTCACCTCGAACTCGCGCTCGTGCCGCTCGTCCTCGATCTCAACCCTGGCGTGGAAGGCGGCGAACAGCTTAGTCGCGTTAGTCACGGGCTCAAAGATCGCGAAAGGAGAGAGAGAGGTGACGCTGCCGCAGATGATATTACCCGTCGTATCGAGCGAGACGGTGCGATCTTCCCACGTATCCGCTACACTGTCGTTATTTGTGTCTTCGAAATGGAACAGCTTTAGGTCTGCTCCGTTCTGGAAGCTGATGCCGCTGTAGTTGATGCAGACCTTCACGCCGCCGTCGAAGCTCGCGGTCGTCGCCAGCTCGTAGTGCGTCGGCGGGTTGCCCAGCTTAAAGCCTGCCGGCGGCGGGGGGGAAGCGGTGGTTGTGAGCGTAGTGTTGCCGGACGTGGTCACGTTCGCGAACGTGAGAGTCACCGGTGAGGTGCCCGTCGCCAAATCCACAGGCTGGACCACGACACCCTGGCCGGCCAAAGTGTTCGGAGGTGGACCCAGCTTGGCGACGAACACGGTGTTGGAGCCATACACTCCCCGCGGGAGCGGATTGACCGTGGGAAAGTCGAGCGGAAAATCGGGGTTGAGGGGGTTGGGGCTGGTGAATCCCGTCACGTAGGCGTTGCCTACGGCATCTACGGCAATGCCCCTGCCTCCGTCACCACCACTGCCGCCAAGAAAAGTGTAATAGACGAGCGCGGTTCCGGTCGCATTAAGCTTGGCCACGAAGGCGTCGCTGAAACCGTTCAATCCTTGGAGGGCATCGACTGTGGGAAAGACACCAGAATCAGTCTGCCCCGTTACGTGGGCATTGCCAACGCCATCC
>CAZRDA010000113.1:2403-5959 GCA_964598715.1 uncultured bacterium
ACGGCGATGCCGTGACCGGAGTCGTTGCCGCTCCCGCCCAGGTAGGTCGAATAGACGAGCGCGGTTCCGGTCGCATCGAGCTTCGCCACGAAGGCGTCGCCGCTGCAGGCGGTAGAATCAAGCAGGCGCCGGTCGCAAGTACCCTGGAAAGGGTTCATGGTTGGGAAGGCGCCCGCCGAGGGAGAGTGTGGCGAGCTAGTGTTGCCCGTCACGTACGCGTTGCCAGCGTCATCCACGGCGATGCCGTGACCGGAGTCGTTGCCGCTCCCGCCCAGGTAGGTCGAATAGATGAGCGCGGTTCCGGTCGCATTGAGCTTCGCCACGAAGGCGTCGGGGTAGCAGCCGGGAGGAGGCGGTGAGGTAAGGTTGCAAATGCTGTCCATGCCGGGGCTCGCAATGATACGAAAGTTGGCCGAGTCGGTTGATCCCGTGACGTAGGCATTGCCCAAGCCATCCACGGCGATGCCGTGGCCGGAGTCGTCGCCGCTGCCACCGAGGTAGGTCGAATAGGCTAGCGCGGCTCCGTCCGCATCGAGCTTCGCCACGAAGGCGTCGGTGGCGGCGCCACCGAAGTTAGGTTGCACGGGATTTATTGTAGGAAAGGCGCCCCTGGTCCATCCCGTTATGTAGGCATTGCCAGCGCTATCCACGGCGATGCCGTGGCCTTCGTCGTTTTCGCCGCCGCCCAGGTAGGTGGAGTAGACGAGCGCGGTTCCGGTATCATTGAGCTTCGCCACGAAGGCGTCACCGAAGCCGCCGGGAGTGATCTGCAAAGCGCCAGCGGTCTTGGGGAAGTCGCTTGAACTCGTGACTCCCGTGACGTAGGCATTGCCTGAACTGTCCACGCTGATGCCGAGACCACGATCGATAGAGTCTCCGCCCAGGTAGGTGGAATACACCAGCGATGCATCCCCGGAGGCCAGCGTGTTCAACTTCGCCACGAAGGCGTCTACGTTGAGGCCGTAGGTGGTCTGAAAAGCGTCCACGGGCGGGAAGATCGGGAAGATCCGAAAGTTCGCCGAAATGGTCTCTCCCGTTATGTAGGCATTGCCCAAGCCGTCCACGGCGATGGCGTTGGCGTCGTCAGCTTGCCCGCCGCCGAGGGTGGTGGAGTAGACGAGGACCGGGTCAATGATGAGCGGCTGGGTGGCGTCATACGCCGCCACCTCGAAGGCCACCTGGCGTTCACCCTTGATGACGTACCTGGTCGGGATCACGGTTCTCTGGCCGTCATGGTCCTGATAGACGATGGGTTTGCGCAGGCGGACCTCGCCTGCGTCTGCCCGGAGGACCAGATCCCCCAGGGCATCAATGCTCACGCCATCCATGCCCTCGAACGCCAGGGTGATCGCCCTGGGATCGGCGCCGGGGGAGACCACGAAGTCGTATTCCAGTTGCCGCTGGTTGCCGTAATAGACGAGGGTCACGCCGGGGTAGACCTGCTGGTATTCCACCTTCGAGTACGTGGGAACGTTGGTCCGCCACCGGGTCGGATCATTGCCGATGAAGGAGTTCACCTTGCCGGGGAGTTCCCCGAGCCCGGTCACTTGCGGCGCGGGGTTGGCCCCGACGAGCCGCATGCGCAGCAGTGTATTCGCCTGGGCCTGAGGCTCCCGCAGGGCGAGCACAGCCTCGGTGGGAGTCAGGAAGAGGGTGTACCCCCTGCCGCGCGACAAAAACTGGACTTGACTGTCGGTCTGGCCCTGATTGGCCTCGAAGGCTAAGGGCAGCTTCCCGTAGGCTTCCAGGACCTGTGGGTTTGTTGCCTTCGAGATCTCCCTCTTGGCGTGCGCGGCCGGTGGCTTGGTGGCCGCGCAGCCGAGAAGCGGCACCATGAGGAACAGAACGAACCCCCCTCCAAGCCCCCCTCTCGTCCTACTGCGAGTACGCTCCATGACTCTCCCCTTCCGGCCCTCTTAGCCCCTGGCATGCGAGTGTAGGCGGTCTCACAATCCCGCCAGGCTCCCGTCCGGGAAGGCGCGGGACTCTGACTGCCCCGGGCGGTCGTCCCTCACCGTCTTGTAGTGGACGATATGGAGCGGATGAAGAAAATCATGATGAAGAGGGTTCTTATGAAGGCAATGACAAGCATATATATCCACGAGGCCCAGAGCTGTCAAGGCGAAAGTTGAAGAGGGCGGGGCGCAGCCTGCGGCTGGCGGGGTGGGCCGGGGCCCGGGGGCTGGAGGGGCCCATGCGGGCGCGGCTTCCCATGAGCCGGGGGGGTCCTCAGTGGCGGGAAGGGGCGGTGAGGTGCCGGGTCTCTCGCTAGGTCAGGAGCGGCTAGATCCGCTGCACGAGAGCCCCGGTCGCCGCCAGGGCTGCCTGGCTCAAGGCGAGGGCGCGACCCTAGGGCAACTCGCGCCAGGCGACCCGGATCAGCGGCAGGTTCCAGGCAGCAGGGGGCGAGGGCGCCCCGTTGTAGGTAATGGTGGGGTTGCCGCTGATGGAAGTGCTCGTGACGAAGTTGTCGGTCGCCGCGGCGTTCTCCGCGAGGAAGAGACCGACGAACTCGGGGTTGCCGCTGATCGCGATCTGCTCGTGGGCGGCGATGACGCCGCCGCTCGACCAGGTGGAGGTGGCATTCCCGCTGTTGCTGATGTCCGTCCCGGCGATGATCTGGATGTTTTTGGCGTGATCGGCGGCCTGCATGGTGGGATTCCCGGAGACGTCAATGTGCCCCTCGGCGATGATGGTGACCTTCCAGGGGATGGCGCTCGAGCCCGGGCTGGCGCTGATCTGGACATTGCCGCTGTCCACGCCGGCCGTCGTGCCCGGGGCCTTCTCAAAGTAGAAGGTCTTGTTCTGCACTTCGGACGGAAGATTGCCCCCGTTATACTGCCATTTGCCGCCCGCCCCCGGGGTCCCGCTGTAACTCCAGCCCCCGCCGCCACCCGGCCAGTTGCCTCCCCCGGAGGCGTCGAAGACAGGCACTGCGCCGACCACCGGGTTTCCGGAGCCATCGAAGCCCGTCACCCCGTAAATCCCTGCGCTGGCCGGCAAGCCTCCCCCTGCCGCCGTCTCCCTCATGACGTAGTCGCCGGCCTGCATGTAGGCGGATTTCTTGTAGTCGGCCGGGACGATGGCGGGGATTATCACGGGGGGTGCTCCCGCTCCCTGGTAGCCTCCAATGTTCGGCGTCCCCGAGTTGGTGATGGTCCCGACGGCGGTCACGTTCTGGGAGATGGTCGGGTTCCCCGAAGTGCTGAAGTTGCAGTTGCTGTGCACGCTTCCCTTCGACCCCCCGATCGTAGGGTTGCCGCTGATGTTTAAGAGCTGCTGGCTGGGCTCCCCGCATCCCATAGTGAAGCCGGCTAGTGGGCTCGGGGCGAGGAAGACCTCGATTCGCCTCTGCCGCGTGTGGCCCAGGACGGTGCGCCGCCCCGTGGCGACCGCATACACTGCCCTGTCCAGATCGTCGGTCGCGGTGCCCCCATCCGGAAGCGGGCCGGTGTTGTTGTTCACGATCTGCACGCGGTACTGCCCCACGGCGCTGCCGCCGCTCACCAGGTCCGCGAAGGCGCCCGGGTCGCTGGCTGCCCCGTAGATGTACCCT
>CAZRDA010000114.1:0-5945 GCA_964598715.1 uncultured bacterium
GGAAGAGTCGCAGGTACGGCCCGAAGCGAAGTTCATCGAGGACTTGGGCGCGGACTCGCTGGACACGGTCGAGCTGGTGATGGCCCTCGAGGAGGAGTTCGGTCTGGAGATCCCTGATGAGCAGGCAGAGAAAATTCTGACGGTCGGGGACGCGGTCCAGTACATCAAGGATCGGGTGTAGGGCGGCACGGCGTGCTCTCCGCCCGGCGGATTGGGGAGGCTGAGCGGGGCGGGACGCCAGAGGGAAGCATGAGCGGAAGGCGACGGGTGGTGGTCACCGGCCTCGGGGCAGTCTCTCCGATCGGGATCGGGGTGGAGGCCTTCTGGGAGGCCCTCAAGGGCGGGGCTTCGGGTGTTACGCGGATCACCAAGTTCGATCCGACCGGCATTGACTGCCAGATCGCGGCGGAGGTCAAGGGCTTCGACCCTCTCAACTGGGTGGAGAAAAAGGAAGCCCGGAAGATGGACGCCTTTATCCAGTACGCGATCGCCGCGGCGGCGATGGCGGTCGAGGGGGCCGCGCTCACGGTCACGGAAGAGAACCGGAACCGGGTCGGGGTGTCCATCGGGACGGGGATGGGCGGCATCCCGTTGCTGCTGGAGGAGCAGAAGCGGATGCTGGAGCGGGGCCCCCGCCGGGTGAGTCCCTTTTTCATCCCGGCCATCATCACGAACTTGGCGTCCGGCTGGATCTCGATGATCCACGGAGCCAGGGGGCCCAACACCTGTGTCTCCACGGCCTGCGCGACCGGGAACCACGCGATCGGCGACTCCCTCCGGATCATCGAGCGGGGGGAGGCGGACGCGATGATCGCCGGTGGGACGGAGGCGGTGATCGTCCCGCTCACGATCGCGGGGTTCGCCTCCATGAAGGCTCTCTCGACCCGGAACGACGAGCCGGCCCGGGCCAGCCGCCCCTTCGACAAGGACCGGGACGGGTTCGTCATGGGGGAGGGGGCAGGGGTCCTGGTCCTGGAGGCCCTCGAGACGGCGGTCAAGCGGGGGGCACCGATCCTGGCTGAGCTCGTCGGCTACGGGATGTCGGGGGATGCGCACCACATTACCGCCCCCGCCCCGGAGGGCGATGGCGCGCTCCGCTCGATGCAGGCTGCGCTTCAGGACAGGGGGGTCCGGCCGGAGGAGGTGGACTACATCAACGCCCACGGGACCTCCACGCCCTACAACGACCGGAACGAGAGCCAGGCCATCAAGCGACTCTTCGGAGGGCACGCCTCGCGGCTGGCCGTCAGCAGCACGAAGTCCATGACTGGCCACCTGCTGGGGGCGGCCGGCGGGATCGAGGCTGTGGCCACGGTTCTCTCCCTGAAGCACGGCCTTCTCGCGCCCACCATCAATTACGAGACCCCGGATCCTGAGTGTGACCTGGACTACGTGCCCAACAAGGCCCGGGAGGCACCGATCCGCGTCGCCCTCTCCAACTCCTTCGGGTTCGGGGGGACGAACGCGACCCTGATCTTCCGGAAGGCGGACCCGTAGAAGCGCGGGGCGGTTGCGACGCGCCCGGCCGTCCGGCCGGGCGTTTTGTTTCTATGGGGCGACGGTCGGGTTCAGAAAGCGGAGGGACATCGGGCGGGCGGCGAAGCCTTCCTCGAAGGCCGCCGCCAGCGCGGTAGGATCGCTCCCGGACAGGGCGTGAAAGGGGAGGCCCACGGCGACCTCCTGGCAGCGAAGGCCCTTGGCCAGGCCCGCCGCCATCCGCCCGACCTCCGTCAGTGCGCCGGGGGTGAACGCATCCGCCGGGCCGACCCCTACGAGGGCGATCCGCTCCGTGGGAAACTTGCCGGCCGCGTTCAGGAGCGCGGTGGTGCGGCGAGCGCCGGCGAAGCGGCCCGTCAGGCTCAGGCGCGAGACGGCGGCGTTCAGGGCCCAGTCCACGAGGGCGAGGGATCCTCGGGGAACCGGGATGTCCTCGAAGTGGCAGAAGACCAGGAGGTCGGCCCGGAGGGTCTCCAGCGGCTCGGCGACCAGGAGGGCCGTCATGGGGTCCTGACCTCCCCGGCGGCGGGGCGGGGCCGGGTCCGCAGCGCGTCCAGCAGGGCGTTCACGAAGCGGCCCGAGTCGTCCCCCCCGTACGCCTTGGCCAGCTCGATGGCCTCGTTGATCGCCACCTTGGGGGGGATGTCCTCGCGGAAGAGGAGTTCGTAGGCGGCCAGCCGGAGGATGTTCCGGTCCACCAGGGCGAGGCGCTCGAACGCCCAGTGCTCGGCCACGTCCGCGATGGCTGCGTCAATGATCGGGCCGTGCTCCGCCACCCCTCGCACGAGCGCCTCCGCGTACTGCCGGCCGTCCTCGGGAACGGGGTGCTCCTCCCAGAACTGGGCGCAGAGCCGATCCGGCGGTTCCCGTCGGAACTCCCGCTGGAACAGGATCAGCAGAGCGCACTCCCGCGCTTTCCGTCGCCGGCCCATGGCTCCCTCAGGGCGCGACGTGCTCACTGAAGAGCCGCGCCATCTCCAGGGCGGCGCAGGCCGCCTCGTAGCCCTTGTTGGCTGCTCCGGCCCCCGCCCGGACCTCGGCCTGCTCTAGGGTATCACAGGTGAGGACACCGAAGGCCACCGGCAGGCCTGTCTCCAGGGCCACCTGCGCCAACCCGGCTGTCGCGGCCTCCGCCACGAACTGGAAGTGGGGAGTCTCCCCCCGGATTACGGCCCCGAGCGCGATGATCGCGTCCACCCGGCCGCTCTTGGCGAGCCTGAGGGAGGCCACCGGCAACTCGAAGGCCCCCGGCACCTGGACCGCCTCCACTTGCCCTGGCGCTGCCCCGTACTTGGTGAGCGCCTCCAGGGCCCCGGCATAGAGGCGTGCCGTGATCCCCTCGTTGAATCGGCTCACCACGATCCCGAAGCGGAGACCTCGGGCGTCCAAGGCGGCGCGGGCCGGGGCGGGGAGATCGGGCCTCATGAGTGGCCCTCGCTCAAGGACTGGAGCAGGTGGCCGAGCTTCACCTGCTTCGTGTGCAAGTACTGCCAGTTCTCGGGCGTCGGGGGGATCGTGAGGGGCACCCGCTCCACAATGCTGAGGCCGTACCCCTCCAGGCCCACGATCTTGCGGGGGTTGTTGGTGAGGAGGCGGATCTGGCCGCAGCCGAGGTCCGTCAGGATCTGGGCGCCGATGCCGTAGTCGCGGAGGTCAGGCCCGCCGCCGGGCGCGCCCCGCGTCACCTCCGCCTCAAATCCCTTGTCCTCCTGCTCGTAGGTCTTCATCTTCTGGAGGAGGGCCAAGCCTCTGGCCCCCTGCCGGATGTACAGGAGTACACCCAACTCCTCGGCGGCGATTGTCTCCATGGAAGCCCTGAGCAGTTCTCCGCAATCACACCGGAGCGACCCGAAGACATCCCCGGTGAGGCACTCGGAGTGGACCCGGACGAGGGTGGGGACGGCGGGGTGGGGGGTCCCTCGGAGCAGGGCCAGGTGGTGCTTGCCGTCCACCCGGCTTTTGTAGAGCCGGGCGAGAAAGGGGCCGGCCGGGGTCGGGAGGGTGGTGGTGGCGACCGGCTCCACGAGCTGCTCCCGCTGGAGCCGGTACTCGATCAGGGCCTGGACGGTCAGGAGGGGCAGGGCATGGGTGGCGGCGAAGGCCTCGAGCTCGGGGAGGCGGGCCATGGTCCCATCCGGGGCGAGGATCTCGCAGATGACCCCGGCGGGCTCCAAGCCCGCCAGGCGGGCCAGATCCACCGCCGCCTCCGTCTGGCCCGCCCGGGTGAGGACCCCCCCGTCCTTGGCCCGCAGGGGGAAGACGTGCCCCGGGCGGGTGAAGTCGGCCGCCGTGGCCTTGGGATCGGCCAGGAGCCGGATGGTGGTGGCCCGATCCTGGGCGCTGATCCCGGTCCCCACCCCCCGGCGGGCCTCGACCGAGACGCAGAAGGCGGTCCCGAAGGGGGCCGTGTTCTCCGCCACCATGGGGGGGAGGTGCAGGGCCGCGCAGCGGGCCCCCGGCAACGGCACGCAGATGAGCCCCTTGCCGTAGGTGGCCATGAAGTTCACCGCTTCGGGGGTGACCTGCGCCGCCGCCAGGGTGAGGTCCCCCTCGTTCTCCCGGTCGGCGTCATCCACGACGATGACCATGCCACCGGTGCGGATGGTCTCCAGGGCGGCGTCCACGGTGGCGAAGGGCATCAGGGGGCTCCGTTCTTAGGAGAGCGGACCTGGCTGATAGGGGCTATTCTACACCAAGTGCCGCTGCTTCCCTATTCCCCGCCCCCCGGCGCTCGCCGCTGCGCTGGTGGGAGCCGACGGGAAGGCCACTCACGCCGTTACCGCATGAGATGTGCCTCCACCCGCTTGATGAACTCCGTGAGCAGCATGCGCCCCACGCCGGTGAGCATCCGCTGCCCCACGCTGGCAATGAGGCCGCCCACCTGCGCGTCAGCGTCAATGGTCAGAACCGTCCCCGCCGGGTCTTCGGTCAGGAGAATCACGGCCTCCCCTCGGATGAACCCCGGCTTCCCCGTTCCCTCGAACAGGAGGCGGCACCGGGCTGGCGGCTCCTGCTCTACGATCTGGAGGCGGCCCGTGTAGATCCCCTTCACCGCCGCCACCCCGATCGTGAGGGTCGCCTCGTAGGTATCGGGTGCGACCTGCGTCAGCCGTTCGCAGCCCGGGAGGCACACCTTCAGGTCCTCGGGACTCAGGAGGAGGTCCCAGAGCCGCTGGCGGGGCGCCGGGAGAGTGTGCGTGGCTTGCAGCTTCACCGTAATGCCCCGGGGGTCAGGTGAGGCGAAGGAGGCGGGCCGCGTTCTCGTAGAGGAGTTTCTGCTTCGTGTCCTCGCTCCAGGGAAGCGTGCGAATGGTCTCGATATTCCTCCGAATGTCCGGGACCCCGGGCCAATCCGAGCCGAAGACCCACTTGTCGGCCAGCCGCTCGAACTCCGGGAAGTAGACGGGCAGCTTCTGCGGGGGCAGGCCCGCCACGTCGAGGTAGATGTTCCGGTGCAGGCGGGCCAGGGTAAAGGCTCGATCGTACCAGAAAGGCCGCCCGCAATGGGCCATCACAATGGTCAGGTCGGGGAAGTCCACCGCCACGTCATCGAGGAAGAGGGGGTCGCCGTACTTCAGGCGAGACCCCGGGAAGACGGAGGAACCGGTGTGGACCAGGACGGGGATCCCGAGCTCCTGACAGGCGGTGTACAGGGGGTACACCAGGGGATCGTTCGGGTAGAACATCTGGTAGGTCGGGTACAGTTTCAGGCCTCGGCAGCCGAGGTCGCTGACGGCCCGCCGGAGGTCCTGCACGGGGTCCCGCGCCGTGCGCGGGTTTACGCTCGCAAAGGGGATCAAGCGACGGTGCCCTCGGCAGAACGCCGCCACGGTGTCGCTGTCAATGATGCCGGTGGTGAGGGGGCACACCTCGGCGAGCAGGACGGCATAGTCCACACCGCTCTCGTCAAGGAAGGCCAGGAATTTCTCCGGGGTGCCGTACTTCGCCGCCAGCTCTTCAGGCGTCTCCCCCCGCTGCCGCATCAAGAATGCGCGGAAGCCCGGCGTGTAGGACTGGTAGGATGCCATGTGCACATGAAAATCCACCACGGGCATGGCGCGGTGCTCCTCTCGCGGAGGCAGCCCGATCAGCCTGTCAAGCAGGATTTGAGCACCGAGACCTATCCGGGAGCGCCGCGGATCCAGGATTAATACAAACGAGATACATTGTGCGACAAAGGGTCCGGGTGGCGCCGGCGACAGGACCCGGACGCTGTCACTGTGATTCTGTCGTTTGTATTCGTTAGTCCCACTTTCGCAGGTCCACCACCCGCTTTGCTCCCTCCGGCAGGGCGGTGCCATCCACCACTTCGACCGTCACTCGGAGCTTGATCTTCTCGCGCAGGGCGAGGGCGATCCGGGGGGCGAGCCCCGGGGGTTCGGCGCCGGTGAGGGTAACTTTCACTGTCAGAACGTCATCGTGGTCGCGGTGGGTCACGACCATCTGGA
>CAZRDA010000115.1:0-5902 GCA_964598715.1 uncultured bacterium
TCACGTCGTTCTCAGTCGTCGGCGGTCCTCAACGTACACACTGCGTACGCCTCCGACCGCCCTTCTGCCGCCGCCCGCCCGGGCTGGCCGCGACATAGCCCTTTCCTCGCATCGGGCGGAGGAGCGGCCGGCCCGGGGAAAGGGCGGCGGCAGCGAGGGCGCTTGTGATGCTCGTCATTTGGCCCGGCACCCACCGGTTCACATCCAGAGTCCGCCGCTCACGTGGATCACTTGCCCCGTGATGTATGCCGCCGCATCCGCAG
Source organism: uncultured bacterium (assembly GCA_964598715.1). Classification (GTDB taxonomy): domain Bacteria; phylum Methylomirabilota; class Methylomirabilia; order Methylomirabilales; family JACPAU01; genus JACPAU01. Next base: position 264 of record CAZRDA010000115.1, read on the forward strand.
CCAGGAACGCCACGACCTCTGCTACCTCGTGAGGGGCGCCGAACCGCCCCTGAGGGATCTGACCCAGGTACGCCTCCCGCACCGCGGGGGGGAGGCCAACCGTCATCTCCGTCTCGATGAACCCCGGGGCCACGGCGTTCACCGTGATCCCCCGGGAGGCGACCTCCCGCGCGGTCGCCTTGGTGAGGCCGATGAGGCCGGCCTTCGCCGCCACGTAATTCGCCTGCCCCGCGTTCCCCATCACGCCCACCACGGAGGTCACGTTGATGATCCGCCCCGCTCGCTGCTTCACCATGGCCCGGAGCGCCGCCCGGGTGCAGTGGAAGGCCCCCGTCAGGTTCACCGCCAGGACCGCTTGCCAGTCCTCGTCTTTCATGCGAAGCAACAGGCCGTCCCGGGCGATTCCCGCGTTATTCACCAGGATATCGAGCCGGCCGAACTGCCGAAGGCAACCCTCCACCAGCCGGTCGGCGTCGGCACCCCGGCTCACGTCGGCGGCCATCGCCGTCACCTTGGATCCCTTGGCCGCCAAGATCGCCGCCGCCCGCTCGACTGCGGCGCCATCCCGAGCGCAGAGGAGCAGGCTCGCCCCGAATGCCGCCAGCCGCTCGGCCACGGCGTAGCCGATCCCCCGGCTGGCCCCGGTGACGATCCCGGCGCGCCCCTCCAGGGTCATCCACCCGCCAGGGCGGAGACAGCCGCCTCCAGGCCGGCCAGGTCCTCCACCGGCAGTGTCCGGGCAGTCGGGGCGATCCGCCGAATCAGGCCCGTGAGGACCTTCCCCGGTCCCACCTCTACGAAGGTGTCCACACCCTCGCGGAGGAGGCGCTCGACCCCCGCCACCCACCGGATCGGGGCGGCCACCTGCCGCACCAGGGCCTCGGCCACTTCCGCCCCCGTCCGTACGAGGGCGGCATCCACATTGGTCACGCAGGGGACCCGGAGGTCCCGGAAGCGCACCGTCGCCAGGACCTCCCGCAGCCTCTCCGCCGCCGGGCGCATCAGGCGGCAGTGGAACGGGGCGCTGACCGGGAGGGGGACGACCCGCTTGGCTCCTCTCGTCTTGGCGATCGCGGTCACGCGCTCAACGGCAGCCCGTTCCCCCGACACCACGATCTGCCCAGGAGCGTTCAGGTTGGCGATCTCCACGACCCCGGCATCGGACGCCTCGCGGCAGACGGCCTCTACGTCCCCCACTTCCAGGCCGATCACGGCAGCCATCGCCCCGGCGCCCGCCGGCACCGCCTCCTGCATGAACTCCCCGCGTCTCCGGACGACCCGGACCGCATCCGTGAAGCCCAGGGCCCCTGCACAAACCAGCGCGCTGTACTCCCCCAGGCTGTGGCCGGCCACGAAGTCCGGCTTGATCCCCCGCTCCTCCAGGCCGGCCAGCGCCGCCATGCTCGCCGTGAGGATCGCCGGCTGCGTGTTGCCCGTGAGGGCCAGCACGTCCTCAGGCCCGGTGAAGCAGAGCCGAGCCATGTCCAGCCCCAGAGCGTCACTCGCCGCCTGGAAGCGGGCGGCCGCCTCCGGGAAGGTTTCCACGAAGGCGCGGCCCATTCCCACGGCCTGGGACCCCTGGCCCGGGAACACGAAGGCAACGCGGCCCGCCACCCGCCCCCCTACCGCCGGGCCAACTGACGTCGCCTCACGTCGTTCTCGGTCGTCGGCGGTCCTCGACGTACAAACCGCGTACGCCTCCGGCCGCCTCCTCCCTCGGGCCTCGTGATGCTCGTCATTTGGCCCGGCACCCCAGTCATCTGAGGTGCATGACGGACAATTAATTTGAGCGACGCTACCATGTCAGCACGGCCGACCCCCAGGTGAGGCCGGCACCGAAGGCTGCCAAGAGGAGCGTCATCCCCGGCTGGACCCGCCCGGCCCGGACCGCCTCATCCAGGGCGAGCGGGATGGAAGCAGCAGAGGTGTTTCCGCATTTCTCGATGTTGAGGACGAGCCTCTCCGCGGGGAAGTGGAGCCGCTCGGCCAAGGCCCGGACGATCCGCTCATTGGCCTGGTGCGGAATGAAGAGGTCGATGTCCGAGATCTCCAGGTTATTGGCCTTGAGCGCGGTCATACAGGCGTCCTCCATGGCCCGGACCGCCAGCCGGAAGACCTCATTGCCGCTCCGCATCTGGAGGAAGTGCAGCCCCTCTCTGAGGACCTGCTCGCTCTGGGGGAAGCGGGACCCTCCCCCGGGGGCGACCAGAAGGTCCCACTCCGCCCCATCGGAGTACAGGTGCGTGGAGCGAATCCCCGGCCCTCCATCCTGCGCCTGCAACACCACCGCCCCCGCTCCGTCCCCGAACAGGACGCAGGTGTTCCGGTCCCTCCAGTTCACGATCTTGCTCAGGGTCTCGGACCCGACCAGCAGGATCGTCCGAGCGGTCCCGTTCTTGATGAGCCCATCCGCGACAGCAAGGCCGTAGATGAACCCGGAACAGCCGGCCCCGATGTCGAAGGCGGCTGCCCGGCGCGCCTTCAGGGCATCCTGGAGGAGGCAAGCCGTGGCCGGCAGCGGGACCGCGGGGGTGACGGTAGCCACGATCAGGATGTCCACATCCACCGGGTCCACCCCGGCCATGTCGAGGGCCTTGAGGGCCGCGCCCTCCGCCATGGTCGCCGAGTCTTCCTCCGGGCCGCAGATCCGCCGCTCGGCGATCCCCGTCCGGACCCGGATCCACTCGTCGCTGGTCTCCACCATCCGCTCCAGGTCGGAATTCGTGAGGATCCCGGCCGGGACAAAGGAGCCCGTCCCGATGACCCGACTCGTCCGCATCCCAGCGGTCTCCTCAGCCTACCGCGATACCGTCCCGAATGCTGTCCAGCACCCGGCTTGTGACGCAGTCTGCCGCTACCCGCAGCGCGTTCCGGATGGCCTTGGCGGACGAGCGGCCGTGACTGATGATGGTGACCCCGTTCACCCCGAGGAGGGGCGCCCCTCCGACCTCCGAGTAATCGAGCCGTCGCCGCAGGCGGTCGAAGGCGGGCTTGAGCAGCAGGGCCCCGGCCCTGCTGCGCAGATCGGCGGTCACCTCCTCCCGGACCAGCGCCATGATCGTCTCCGCCACGCTCTCGCCGATCTTCAGGGCAACATTGCCGGTGAACCCGTCGCAGACCACCACGTCGGCGTGCCCTTTGAAGACGTCCACCCCTTCGACGTTGCCGATGAACTCGATGCCCCGCTCCTCCTCCAGGGCCCGGAAGGCCTCCTTCGTCAATTCGTTCCCCTTCGTCTCCTCCTCCCCGATCGAGAGGAGGCCCACCCGGGGCCGAGCCTTCCCCAGCGCGTGCCGGGCGTACACGTTCCCCATGATGGCGAACTGGACGAGGTGCCGGGCCTTGCAGTCCACGTTGGCCCCCACGTCGAGCAGGATGGCGTGGCCCGCGAGCGTGGGGAGCAACGCGGCGATGGCCGGACGCTCCACGCCCGGCAGGGGACCCAGGACCACGAGCGCGATAGCCATGACCGCCCCGGTGTTCCCCGCGCTGGCCACCGCGTCCGCCTCCCCGCTCCGGAGCAAATCCACCGCCACCCGGATGGAGGAGTCCTTCTTCTTCCGGAGGGCCGCGGACGGGGACTCCTCCATCTCCACCACCTCCGAAGCGTGGCGAACTTTGATGGGAAGCCCCGTCAGGTCGTGGCAGTCCAGGTGGCGCCGGATCTCCTCCTGGACCCCCACCAGGATCACGCCCAGCCCGAGCTCGCGGGCTGCGGCCACCGCCCCCTCCACGTTGACGGCGGGGCCCGCATCCCCGCCCATGGCGTCCAGGGCGATGCAGACCGGCGGGCGGTCCTGCAGCCAGGTGGGGGCGATGTCCACGCCCTACGCCTCCTCCTTCGGGCGGATGGTGCGGCCCCGGTAGGCCCCGCAGTGGGGGCAGGCCCGGTGGGGCCGCTTCGGTTCGTGGCACTGGGGGCAGGGGACGAGCGTGGGAAGGGTGAGGGCATCGTGGGCCCGGCGCTTGCGGGTCCGGGCGTTGCTGTGACGGCGCTTCGGCAGAGGCATGGCGGACCCCGCTCCTTCTAGGCGTCTCCCTTCAGGCGCTCCAGGACCTTCAATCGGGGATCGAGTGGGGCCCCCCGACAGGCGCACGGGCCCTGATTCCGGTTGGCCCCGCACCGGGGGCACAGCCCCTGGCAGTCCTCGCGGCAGAGCGGCTGGACCGGCAGGGCCAGCAGGAGGTTCTGCTGGAGGAGGGCCGTGACGTCGAGGCGACCCTCCTCGATGAATTCCGTGTCCAGGTCCTCGGCCGTCAGTTCCACTTCTTTTCCCTCCGTCGCCCCCGTCGCGGAAAGCTGGTAGTAGACGCTGAACGGCTCCCGGATCGGGCAGTCGAACGGCTCGGAGCACCGGCTACAGATAAGGGAAAGGGTGCTGGTCACCTCCCCCTCGGCCAGCACCCCCTGACTCGTGCGGGTCAATTTCAGAAGTGCATCTGCCCGGACCTGATCGGGTGGAGCCCCATCCGGCAGACGCAACGCCACCGGCTCGGCCCTGAGGGTTACTTCCAGCCCCTCCTGGGGGATCTCAGCGAAATCAATCTGCATCGTCGTGCCGCCGGCCGGCAAAACTGCGAAATTCTATCGGGGGCCCGGTGCACTGTCAAGCGAAAAGACCCGCGAAACAGTACGAAGAAACTTACTGCAAGTTCCTGTGAAAAAAGGCGTGAGGCCTTCACACCTTCCGCTTCGGACCCTTGGCGGGCAGCGCCGAAGGTCGCCAGGAGCGGCACACCGGAAGATTGCCTCGCCGGCCGGCGCCGCGAGGGGGAGTCACAGGAGTGAACGCCCCTGGTGGCTCCGGCCCACCCCGCTACCCGGTGAAGATGTCTACGCTTGAGAAGAAGCAGGGGATCTCAGTGGCGGCCGCCTCAGGGGAATCGGACCCGTGGACTGCGTTGCGCTCGATGCCCTCGGCCAAGTCGCGACGGATGGTCCCGGGCTCCGCCTTTGCCGGGTCGGTGGCCCCCATGATCTCGCGGACCCTGGCGATCGCCCCGGCCCCCTCCAGTACCATCACCACCACTGGACCGGAGGACATGAAACTGGTGAGGCTGTCGAAAAACGGGCGCCTCCGATGGACCGCGTAGAACGCCTCCGCCTCCGCCTTCGTCAGGTGGACCATCCGGAGGCCCCGAACAGCGAGCCGACCCTCCTCGAATCGCCCGATGATCTCTCCGATGAGCCCCCGCCGGACCGCGTCCGGCTTCACGATGGCGAGCGTCCGCTCGATCGGCATCGCATCCCCCCCCGATAACAGATAGACTCCCGCTCCATCCGAACAGGCTGCGGCGGCTCGCAGAAGATGTGGTACTGGCGACTTGCGGCGGCGAGCCACAGCACCCGGGCGGGACCGCCAGGGAAGCGCTCTTCGGGTGCCACCCTAGGCCCGCGATAGATTCCGGATCAAGACGGGATTTCCCTGATATCCTCTTTGAGGTGCGGGTCTATTGTTCTTCCAACGTTTCGTAACTCCTCCAACGTTCTAGACCAGTCCCCAGATCCATGATGTGCAATGGGCAGCCGATGCTCTTGGCGTTGCTTCAACTTTCCGGCTTCCTCTGGTGTCTCAGGGATAAGCTTTAGCCAGTCCGTACGACCGTGCACCTTGGGTCTGCCAGACCTAGTCACGAAC
>CAZRDA010000116.1:0-5897 GCA_964598715.1 uncultured bacterium
GCCGAATAAAGGTTTTGCAGACCTCTGCCTTAGCCACTTGGCTACGCCGCCCAGACCGAGAGCAGCCGGAAGCCCGCCTGGATCCGCGGCTCCGACTTCCGGCGACTCCACACGCATCCATGGAGCGGGAAACGGGATTTGAACCCGCGACCCTCGCCTTGGCAAGGCGATGCTCTACCGCTGAGCTATTCCCGCGCGAGGCACTAGAAATTAGCAGACGCCCCGCCAAATTGTCAACCGCGCGCCCCCGAGGACGCCCCAGGCTCGGAGAGCCTGAGGGCGGCCGCAACCGCTTCGAGAGTGCAAGGGACCGCCGCCGGCCGGGGGGCGAGGCTCAGCGCCCGATCGGGGTCCTTCAGGCCGTGGCCGGTGAGCACGCAGACGACGCGGCTCCCGGCCGGGAGCCCCTCCTCCCGGTGAAGTTTCCGGAGCCCCGCCACGGCTGCCGCGGAGGCGGGCTCGCAGAAGATCCCCTCCCGCCGCGGGATTTCGGCGTAGGCCTCCAGGATCTCGGCGTCGGAGACCGCCCCGATGGCCCCCCCCGACTCCGCCGCCGCCGCCACCGCCGACTGCCAGGAGGCCGGGTTCCCGATCCGGATGGCGGAGGCGATGGTCCGCGGGTTCTTCACGGGATGGCCGAGGACGAGCGGCGCTGCCCCCTCCGCCTGCCAGCCAAAGAGCCGGGGGAGGCGGCGCGCCCGGGCGGCCGCCCGGTACTCCTGGAACCCGCGCCAGTAGGCGGTGATATTGCCGGCGTTCCCCACGGGGATGGAGAGGAAGTCGGGCGCGTCCCCAAGTTGGTCGCACACCTCGAAGGCCCCCGTCTTCTGCCCCTCGATCCGGTAGGGGTTGATGGAGTTGACTAGGGCGATGGCGTGCGTGGCCGCGACGTCTTTGACGAGCTTCAGGGCATCGTCGAAGTTCCCCTGCACCTCCAGGACGGTGGCGCCGTGGGCCACCGCCTGGGAGAGTTTTCCCAGGGCGACCTTCCCCTGGGGGACGAGGACGCAAGCGGTGCACCCCGCGGCCGCGGCGTACGCGGCGGCGGAGGCGGAGGTGTTGCCGGTGGAGGCGCAGATCACCGCTCGCGCCCCCTCCTCCACCGCCTTGCTCAGCGCCACCGTCATCCCCCGGTCCTTGAAGGAGCCGCTGGGGTTGGCCCCCTCGACCTTCAGGTACACCTCCGCCCGGCAGCCCAGCCAGGCCTCGAGGGCCCTCGCCCTGAGCAGTGGCGTGCTCCCCTCCCCGAGGGAGATGACGGGGGTCCGGTCCGTGACCGGCAGGAAGGCGCGGTAGCGCTGGATCAGCCCGGGTCCCATGATCTCCTCACGGCTCCTCGACCCGGAGGCAGATGGTCTTTGCGCTCACCACATCCAGGCAGTCAATTCCGGCCAGGGCGGCCCTGAGGTCCCCCTCCCGCGCCTCATGGGTCATCATCACGATCGGGACCGCCTCCTGCTCGTTCCGGGTCTTCTGGATGACGGAGGCGATGCTCACGTTGTGGCTCCCCAGGACCCCGGAGACCTTGGAGAGGACCCCGGGCTTGTCGGCCACCATCACCCGGAGGTAGTAGCGGGTCCGGATCTCCTCGAGGGGCTTCAGGGCGAACTCCCCCTGCGCCCCCGGGAGGTGGAGGGTGGCCTGGCGGGAGGGGCGCTTGGCCAGGATGTTCGCGGCGATCTCCACGATGTCGCTCACGACAGCGCTGGCGGTCGGCATCTGCCCCGCCCCCCGCCCGTAGAACATCTGGGGCCCGGCCGCGTCCGCGACCAGGTACACGCCGTTGTAGACGCCCCGGACCGAGGCGAGCAGGTGGTCTTCGGGGATCAGGGTGGGAGCGACTCGGACCTCCAGTTCCCCGTCGGTGTGCTTGGCGATGGCGAGCAGCTTCACCACGTAGCCCAGCTCCCGGGCGTAGCGGATGTCGGACGGGTCCATGTCGGCGATCCCCTCCACCGGGACCTGCGCGAGCCCGATGAAGGTGTTGTAGGCGATCGAGGCCAGGATCTGGAGTTTATGGGCGGCATCGTGCCCCCCCACGTCCAGGGTGGGGTCCGCCTCGGCGTATCCCTTCGCCTGGGCCTCCGCCAGCACCTCGGCGAAGGGGCGCCCCTGCTCCGTCATCTTGGTGAGAATGTAATTGGCCGTCCCATTGATAATGCCCAGGAGGGACCGGATCCGGTTGGCCACCAGGCCGTCCCGCAGGACCCGGATGATCGGGATCCCCCCGCAGACGGCCGCCTCGAAGCCCACGTCCACCTTCCGCTCCGCCGCGGCCCGGGAGATCTCGAGGCCGTGGGTGGCGAGCAGCGCCTTGTTGGCCGTCACCAGGTGCTTCCCGGCCCGGAGAGCCTCCAGGGAGTAGCGGCGGGCCTCCTCCGTCCCCCCGATGAGCTCCACGACGATCTGGATGGCCGGATCCCGGATGACCTCCAGGGGGTCAGCCGTGAGGAGGGCCGGGTCCACGGCGACGGGGGCGGGGGCATCCGGGCGGCGGCGGGCGATGCGCCCCACCTGGAGGTGCGCCCCCAGCCGGGCGTCGATCATGGGCCCGTTCTCCTGCAGGAGGCGGACGACGCCCCCCCCCACCGTCCCCAGGCCCAGGATGCCGACCTGGATCGTCTTCACGCCCCCCTCCCGTCGCGGTTCCCCGCGGCCGCCGCCCCGAGGCCGCCCCGCCACGCCTCCGCCAGCGCCGCCACTTCGGCTTGGAGCGTGGCCTCCCCCGCGGTCAGGGTGAAGGTCCGCCCCCCGGTCCTGCCGAGCAGGGTGCAGGGCACGCCGTGATCGCGGGCCAGAGCCTCGAGGGCGCCCGCCTGCTCCGGGCGGACCGAGACCAGGATGCGGGACTGGCTCTCGGCGAAGAAGGCCGCCTCTGGCCGGAGCGAGCCTCGGAGAACCCCGCTGAATCCGAGTGGCTCCCCCTCCACCGGGATGCAGCATTCGGCCAGCGCCACGGCAAGCCCCCCTTCGCTGGTATCGTGGGCCGAGCGCACAAGGCCGGCCCGGATGGCCGCCCGGCAGGCGGCCTGGACCGCCCGCTCCCGCTCGAGGTCCAGCCCCGGCGGGCACCCCTCCTCGCGGCCGTGCAGGACCTTCAAGTACTCGCTCCCGCCCAGTTCATCCTGGGTCTCGCCCAGCAGGTACACGAGGTCCCCGGCCCCCTTGAACCACTGCGTCGTGGCGTGCCGCACATCCTGGAGGAGCCCCAGCATGCCCACGATCGGGGTGGGGAAGATGGCCCGCCCCAGCGTCTCGTTGTAGAGGCTGACGTTTCCCCCGGTCACCGGGGTCCCGAGCGCCCGGCAGGCATCCCCCATCCCCCGGACGACCTCGGCAAACTGCCACATGATCTCGGGCCGGGTTGGATCGCCGAAGTTCAGGCAGTTGGTCAGGGCGATCGGCTCTGCCCCCGCGCAGGAGACATTCCGGGCCGCCTCCACCACCGCGATCATCCCTCCCACGTAGGGGTCCAGGAAGCAGTAGCGGCCGTTGCCGTCGGTGGCGAGCGCGAGAGCGCCCGGGTGCCCCTTGAGGCGCAGGACGACGGCGTCGGAGCCGGGCAGGACGACCGTGTTGAGATACAACATGTGATCGTACTGGCGCCAGATGTCGCGCTTGCAGGCGATGGTGGGGGCTGCGAGCAGGGTACCGAGGGCGGCCCCCCAGTCTGGCGGGGGGGGGAGGTCGGAGAGTTCGGCCTTCTGGAGGGCGTCGAGCCAGGCGGGGCGGGAGGCGGGCCGCCGGTAGGCCGGCGCCCCCTCGGCCAGGGCCCGGGCCGGGATCTCCGCCACCACCTTGCCGCCCTCAAGGATCCTGAGCATCCCATCGTCGGTCACGTGCCCCACCACCACAGCGTCCAGGTCCCACTTGGCGAAGATGCCGCGGACGGTCTCCTCGGCTCCCCTGCGGACCACCACCAGCATCCGCTCCTGGGACTCGGACAGCATCACCTCGTAGGGAATCATCCCCCCCTCGCGCCGCGGCACCCGGGCAAGGTCCACCTCGACCCCGGTCCCTCCGCGGCTGGCCATTTCGCAGGAGGAGCAGGTGAGCCCCGCGGCCCCCATGTCCTGGATGCCCACCACCTCCCCGGTCGCCATGAGTTCGAGGCAGGCCTCGATGAGGAGCTTCTCCCGGAACGGGTCCCCCACCTGGACGGTGGGGCGCCGCTCCTCGGAGGTCTCGTCGAAGGTCTCGGAGGCCATCGTGGCCCCGTGGATCCCGTCGCGGCCCGTCTTCGCCCCCACGTAGATCACCGGGTTCCCGAGGCCGCCCGCCCGGGCCGTGAAGATCCGGTCGGCGCGCGCGATGCCCAGGCAGAGGACGTTCACCAGCGGGTTGCCGGCGTAGCACTCCGCGAAGGCCACCTCCCCACCCACGGTGGGCACCCCCACCGCATTCCCGTACCCGGCGATGCCGGCCACGACCCCCCCGAAGAGGTAGCGGTTCTTCGCCTCCGTGAGGGGCCCGAACCGGAGGGAGTCCAGGAGGCAGATGGGGCGGGCCCCCATGGTGAATATGTCCCGGATGATCCCGCCCACCCCGGTGGCGGCTCCCTGGTAGGGCTCGATAAAGGAGGGGTGGTTGTGGCTCTCGATCTTGAAGACGGCGGCGAGCCCATGCCCGATGTCCACCACCCCGGCGTTCTCCCCGGGCCCCTGCAGGATGCGGGGCCCCGCCGTCGGAAGGGTGTTCAGGTGGACCCGGCTCGACTTGTACGAGCAGTGCTCCGACCACATGACGGAAAAAATCCCGAGTTCCGTGTAGCTGGGATCCCGCCCCAGGATCCCCTGGATGGACACGTACTCCTCCCCCGTGAGGCCGTGGGCGGCCACCACCTCGGGAGTCACGCGGGGCTCGGCGAGAACCGGTCGGGGCATGGGACTACCTGGAAGCCCGGGCGAGGAACCCCTCGAAGAGCAGCCGGCCGTCCTCCGAGCCGAGCAGGCTCTCGGCGGCCCGCTCGGGGTGGGGCATGAGCCCCAGGACGTTCCCCCGCGCGTTGCAGACGCCGGCGATGTGCTCGGCCGATCCGTTGGGGTTGGCCTCCGGCGAGAGGGCGCCATCCGGGGCGCAGTAGCGGAAGACGATCCGCCTCTCCCCGTTCAGGCGCGTGAGCGCCTCGGGATCGGCGTAATAGCGCCCCTCGCCGTGGGAGATGGGCATCCGGAGAACCTGGCCCGGCCCGAGAGCGGCGGTGAAGGGGGTGGCGGTGGATTCCACCCGCAGGGTCACCCACTGGCACCGGTACTGGAGGGAGGCGTTCCGGAGAAGCGCGCCGGGGAGCAGGCCGGCCTCGCACAGGATCTGGAACCCGTTGCAGGAGCCGAGAACCAGGCCCCCCCGCTCCGCGAAGCGGACGACGGCGGGCATGACGGGAGAAAAACGGGCGATCGCCCCCGTCCGCAGGTAGTCCCCGTGCGCGAAGCCGCCCGGGAGGATCAGGCAGTCGTACCCCGTGAGACTGGTCTCCTTGTGCCAGACCTCCTCGGCCCGAAATCCCATCACGTCCGCCAGGGCGTGCCGGAAGTCCTGATGGCTCCAGGAGCCCGGGAAGACCAGGATCCCGAACCTCACGGACTCTCCTCCAACTCGAACCGGAAGTCCTCGATGACCGGGTTGGCAAGCAGCCGCCGGCACATCTGCTCCACCTGCGCTTTCGCCTTGGCCCGATCGCTCTCGGTCAGGCGGAGGAGAATGAACTTCCCGACCCGGCAGTCCGTCACGCCGTCGAAGCCCAGGCTCTCCAGGGCGCTCCGCACCGTATCGCCCTGGGGATCAAGGATGCCTCGCTTCAGCGTGATGTATACCCTCGCCTGCAGCATCCCGCTCCCTAATACAAACGACAGAATCACAGTGACAACGTCCGGGTCCTGTCGCCGGCGCCGCCCCGG
>CAZRDA010000117.1:0-5845 GCA_964598715.1 uncultured bacterium
CGCCCCGGCTCCTGGAGGAGTGGCGGGCCAAGGACCCGATCCAGCGCCTGGAGCGCACCCTGCGGGAGGCCGCGGTCCTGACGGATGCCGAGGAGCAGCGGATCGCGGAGCGGATCGGCCGGGAGGTCGAGGACGCCGTCCAGTTCGCGGAGCAGAGTCCCCTGCCGGACGGGGGCGGGGTGACCCAGGGTGTCTACGCGGTCTGACGAGGGCCGGATGGAACCGATCACCTACCTCGAAGCGATCCGCCAGGGGCTCTGGGAGGAGATGGAGCGCGATCCCAGCGTGTTCCTCCTGGGGGAGGACATCGCCGTGTACGGCGGCGCCTTCAAGATCACGAAGGGGTTCCTGGAGAAGTACGGCGAGGACCGGGTCATTGATACCCCTCTCTCGGAGGCCGCGATCGTCGGGGCCTCCATCGGGGCGGCGCTGATGGGGCTGCGTCCCGTGGCCGAGATGCAATTCGCCGACTTCATCTCGTGCGGGTTCGACCAGTTGGTGAACATGGCGGCCAAGTACCACTACCGGACCGGCACGCCGGTCCCGCTGGTGGTCCGCGCCCCCTACGGGGGCCGGTTGCACGCCGGGCCGTTCCACTCCCAGTGTCCCGAAGCCTGGTTCGTCCACACCCCGGGTCTCAAGGTGGTCGCCCCGGCGACCCCGGAGGACGCCAAGGGCCTCATCAAGGCGGCCATCCGGGACCCGAACCCGGTCATCTACTTCGAGCACAAATACCTCTACCGGCACGAGAAGGGGCCGGTCGCCTCGGGAGACTTCGTGACCCCGATCGGGGTAGCGGCGGTCCGGCGGGAGGGGCGCGACGTCACCGTGATCACCTACGGGGCCATGGTCCAGCAGTCGCTCGAAGCGGCCGCGGCGGTCGCCAAGGAGGGGATCGAGACGGAGATCCTGGACCTGAGGACCCTGAGCCCCCTGGACGTGGACGCCATCGTCGCCGCCGCGGAGAAGACCGGCAAGGTCTGCATCGTCCACGAGGCGACCCAGACCGGGGGACTGGGCGGGGAGATCGCCGCCCTCGTCGCCGAGCGCGCCTTCCGGGCCCTGGACGCCCCCATCCTCCGGGTGACGGCGCCCGACACACCGGTCCCCTTCAGCCCCCCCCTGGAGGACGCCTACCTCCCCAAGGCGGAGAAGATCGCCGCGCGGCTGCGGGAGCTCGCCGCCTTCTAGTGCCGGGCCAACTAACGTCGCCTCACTTCGTTCTCGGTCGTCGGCGGTCCTCAACGTACCAGGGCGTACGCCTCCGGCCGCCTCCTCCCTCGGGCCTCGTGATGCTCGTCATTTGGCCCGGCACGCGAGCCGTCAGGTGAGCATGATCCACAATTCGTTGCAGTCGCACTAGCCCAGCGGGGACCGACCCCAGGGAGTCCGCGGATGCCGATCGAAGTCCTGATGCCCCAGATGGGGCAGAGTGTGGCCGAGGGGACCGTGACCTCCTGGTTGAAACGGGAGGGGGAGCGGATCGCCAAGGACGAACCGCTCCTCGCCATCAACACCGACAAGGTGGACGTCGAGATCCCCTCCCCCGGGGCGGGGGTTCTGGGGCGGCTGCTGGTGCCGGTCGGCCAGACGGTTCCGGTGGGGACCGTTCTCGCGCACATCCTGACGGAGGCGGAGGCCGCGGCGGGTGCGCCGCCCGCGCCGGTGCTCAGCGCCGGCGCCGCCGCCGCCGGTTCGCCCGCCCGGGGGGAGGCAGCGCCAGCCGCCCCTGCCCGGCCCGTGGCCGGCTCTCGGCCCGAGAGGCCGGCCGCGGCCGGGACGTACCATTCGCCGGCGGTCCTCGCCCTGGCGAGGGAGCACGGGGTTGACCTAGCCGAGGTGCGAGGGACGGGGGACGGGGGACGGGTCACCCGGAAGGATATCCAGGAGTACCTGGCTGCGCGCCGCGCGGGCCGTCCGGCCCCCACCGCCCCTCCGGCGCCCTCCCACTCGCCGGCGGGGGCGCCGCGGCCCGCCGCGGCCCCGGCTGCTGGCCTTCCCGCCGCCGAGACTCGCCTCCCCCTCTCCCCGATCCGCCGAGCGATCGCCGAGCACATGGTCCGGAGCAAACAGGTTGCCCCGCACGTGACCTCGGTAGCAGAGGTCGACGTGACGGGCATCGCCGAGGTCCTGGCGCGCCATCGCGAGGCCTTCCTGGCCCAGGGGGGTCTCCCCCTCACCTACCTCCCGTTCCTGCTCCGGGCCACCGTGGAGGGCGTGAAGGCGTACCCCACCCTCAACGCCTCTCTGGAGGGAGACGTGCTCGTCCTCAAGGCGGCCATCCACCTCGGGATCGCGGTCGCCACGGAAGAAGGACTCATCGTGCCGGTCCTGAAGGATGCCCACGCGAAGAGCTTCCTGGAGCTCGCCCGGGGTGCCCGGGAACTGGCGGAGCGCGCCCGGGCCCGGCGCCTCACCCTCGAGGATGTCCGCGGGGGAACCTTCACCGTGAACAACTTCGGCGCCTTCGACACCCTCATCGGGACCCCCATCATCGTCCAGCCCCAGCTGGCCATCCTGGGATTCGGGACGGTCACGAAGCGGCCCGCGATTGTGAACGACACGATCGCCATCCGGGCCATGGCCTACCTCTCCCTCTCCTTCGACCACCGGGTGATTGACGGGGCGTTGGCCGGCCAGTTCCTCAGCCACCTGAAGGGGACGCTCCAGGCCTTCCCGTTCGCCGAGGTGCCGGGTCTGCCTCGGTGATTCCCCCTGAAAGCGCTACGCCCCCGGGAGCGACCTCCCGGGGGCGTCAGCATCTCGGGCGAGCCCCCCACGGGGGCTAGCAGGTCCCTCAGCCGGTCGGGGCGCAGCCGCAGCCCTTGCCGACCGAGGAGGTGAAGCGCTCGGCCGTCGCCACGGCGAAGGAAGAGAACTGCTTGGCCACCTCCCCGCTCCCGCACCGCGGGCAGGCGGCCTTCACGTCCGCGCTCCGGACGAGCATCTCGAAGGCCGCCCCGCACCCGCCACACTCGTACTCGAAGATCGGCATCCACTCCCTCCGGGGCAGACCCTCCGCCCCCACCTGGCGCCCGGTATCTTAGCGCCGCAGGGAGCCCAGCGCAAGGGCCGCCAGGGCCCTCACCCTCTGGTGACCCAGACCAGGTGCTTGAGTTCGGGCAGGATCAGGCGCTCCAAGGCGAGGCGCACCGCCTCCCGGGAGCCGGGGAGCGCGATGATGACGGTTGCCCGGGAGGTGCCCGCGAGGGCCCGGCTCAGGAAGGCCGCAGTCCCCACCTCCTGGTAGGAGAGGTGCCGGAAGAGTTCGCCGAACCCGTCCATCACCTTATCCAGGAGAGGGGTGATGGCCTCGATGGTCACGTCCCGTCGGGAAAGCCCGGTCCCCCCCGTACAGATGATGCAGTGCAGCCCGGCCTCCAGGAACCGCGTCACCTCCGCCTGAATGGCGGTGAGATCATTGGGGACGAGCCGGTAGGAGTGGACCGCATGCCCCGCCTCCTTCAGGCGCTCCTGGATGAGGTGGCCCGACTCGTCCTCCGCCTCGGTCCGGGTGTCGCTGATGGTCAGGACGGCGCACTGGACCGTGGTGAGCCTGGCCGCCTTCGCCTGGTGGTCCGTGATCCCCACGAGACTCCCTAGAGATCCCGGAGCGGGATCCGGCCCGTGAGGAACGGGTTGTACCGCCGCTCGTGCCCGATGGTGGTGGGGGGGCCGTGCCCCGGGTAGATCACGGTGTCGTCGGGCAGGGTGAGGAGCTTCTCCCGGATGGAGGTCAGGAGTGCCTCGACGGAACCGCCGGGCAGGTCGGTGCGGCCGATGGAGCCGGCAAAGAGGGTATCCCCCACGAAGGCTGTCCCCTCCGTGACCAGGCAGATCCCCCCCGGACTGTGGCCCGGGGTGTGGAGGACCGTGAGCCGGGTCCCGCCCACCCGAACCTCGTCCCCCTCCTCGAGGAACCGATCGGGCGCCGGCGATGGCGTGGCCCGGAAACCGAAGTAGAGGGACTGCTCCTCCAGGCGCTTCACCAGGTCCAGGTCGGCCCGGTGCATGAGCAACGGGGCGCCGGTCTTCGCTTTGAAGTAAGCATTCCCGAAGACATGGTCAAAGTGGCCGTGCGTATTGATGATGGCGGTGAGGGTCAGGCGCTCCCGGGCCAACGCCTCCGCGACCGGTTCGCTCTCCATGCCGGGGTCGAACAGGAGCCCTTCCCGGGTCGCCTCATCGGCACAGAGGTAGGCGTTGCTCTGCAGGGGCCCCAGCGTGAACGCGTGGACCTTCACCATCCCCTCCGCACGGTCCCCCGCTAGCGCTCCTTCTCCGGTCCCGGGGGGGCGCCCCCCGTCAGCTCCCGCGACAGCCGCGCCACCGTAAAGTAATCCACCCCCGTGAGCGCCGAGACACGGAGCAGGTCCCGCTCCTTCAGTTTGCCGTGCTGCGCCAAGATCTCCTTCAGCCGGCGCCGCACCTCCTCTATCCCGGGTTGCTCCTGCTCCATCGTCTCTCCGATCCGCCGGGCCCTATCCCCGGCAGCGGGCCACCAGCGCCGGCAGCGCCTCCAGGAGCGCGTCCACCTCTTCGGCCGTCGTCTCCCGCCCCAGCGAGATCCGGATGCTCCCTCGGACCCGCTCCGGCGAGAGGCCCATGGCGCGCAGGACGTGGGAGGGCTCCAGCGCCCCGGCGGAGCAGGCGGCCCCGGCGGAGCAGGCGAAGCCGGCAAGATCCAGGGCCGCCAGGAGCTCCTCCGCCTCGACGCCGGGGAAGGCAAGGTTGCTGGTCTGGGGGAGACGGGGAGAGGCGGCACCGTTGATGGTCACGGCGGGGATCCGCTCCTGAAGCCGCGCCTCCAGGCGATTGCGCAGGGCAGTCAGGCGCGCCGCCTCCGCCTCCCGCTCTCCAACCGCGAGAGCGGCCGCCGCTGCCAGCCCTACTGCCGCAGCGAGGTTCTCCGTCCCGGCCCGTCGCTCGCGCTCCTGGGACCCGCCCACCACGCGTGGGGCCAGCCGGACGCCGGTGCGCACGTACAGCGCCCCGCTCCCGGCGGGCCCGCCGATCTTGTGGCCGGAGAGGGAGAGGAGATCCACCCCGAGGTCGCCCACGCCGACCGGGACCCTGCCGAAGCTCTGGACCGCATCGGTGTGGACCGGCACCCCCGCCGCGTGCGCCACAGCAGCGAGGGCCGGCAGATCACAGAGCACCCCGGTCTCGTTGTTGGCGTGCATCAGGCTGACCAGGACGGTGTCGGACCGGAGCGCCCGGTTCAGGTCCTCCGGGTCCAGCCTCCCCTCCGCATCCACCGGAAGGACCGTCACGGTGAACCCCGCCTTCTCCAGCGCCCCGCAGGGCGCCAGGACCGCCGGGTGCTCCACCACCGAGGTGACCACGTGGCGTCCCTGGTCGGCGCGCGCGAGCGCCACCCCCAGGACCGCCAGATTGTCCGCCTCCGTGCCCCCCGAGACGAAAACAATTTCGTCCTTGTCCGCGGCCCCGAGGAGGGAGGCGAGCCTCGCCCGGGCCTCCTCCAGGAGCACCCGCGCGTCCCGCCCGAAGGCGTGAATCGAAGAGGGATTTCCGGGCGTCTCCCCCAGGACCGGCTTGATGGCCGCGCGGACCCTGCCATCCAGGGGAGCCCCGGCGTTGTAGTCAAGATAGATGCGGCGACTCATGCGACTCCTGGCCCCAGAACGGGTGCGGCCGCCCCTCGGGCAGCCGCCTTCGTGCATCGGGCCGGCCCTGCCGGAATCCCCTCGGGCCTCTTCTTATTAGAGGTAATGACCGGCCCGAACCGTCCGGACCTCCCGCCCCTCCTCCCGGGCGCTGCGGGGCAGCGGCCGCACCGACACGATCCGCTCCGACCGGCGGCCCGCGATCTTCACCCAGTCAT
>CAZRDA010000118.1:0-5840 GCA_964598715.1 uncultured bacterium
CATCGCCATGTACCTCCCCATCTTCAAGCTGATCACGGTCATCGGCCGCTAGCGAGGCCGGCCGCGGGCGGCCCCACCAGGGAGGCGGCCGGCGGCCGCCTCTTCTGGTCTCGGGGGGACGATGGGAGCACCGAGGGACCTGGGAACCTCTAGGCTCGAGATGCTGACGCGCCTGAAGTGGCTCCTCGGCCTCCGCCTGGCCGTGGTCGGCCTCTTCCTGGGCTCGGCGGTGGTGATCCAGCTCCGGGCCGAGCCTCCCTTCCCCCCCGAGCCCCTCTTCGCCATCATCGCCTTCGTCTTCCTCCTGAGCCTCCTGTACGCCGTCGCGCTTCCACGGATCCAGAACCTGGTCTTCTTCTGCTCCTGCCAGGTGGCTGTGGACATCGTCGTCAGCACCGGGTTGGTCCATGTCTCGGGTGGCAGGGACAGTCCCTTCACCTTCGTCTATATCTTCCCCATCTTCGCCGCCGCCACCCTCCTCGGCCGACGCGGCGGGCTGGCGATGGCGGCCTTCGCCAGCCTCCTGTACGGCGGCCTGATCAACCTGGAGTTCTACAGGGTGCTCCCCCCCCTCGTGAGGGAGGCGCCCCCCCGCGCCCTCACCTACCTGGCCTTCCAGGTGTTCATTAACATCGCCGGCTTCTTCCTGGTCGCGCTCCTGAGCAGCCACCTCGCGGAGCGGCTGCGGGAGACGGCCCGCCGTCTGGAGGAGCAGAGCGTCGACCTCCGGACGCTCGAATCGTTGCACCGGGACGTGGTGGCCAATGTCCCCAGCGGCTTGATGACCCTGGACCCGGCGGGCCGGATCGTCGCCTTCAACCGCGCCGCCGAGGCCATCACCGGGTACGCGGAGGGGGAGGTGCGGGACCGGCCCTACGGAGCGGCCGGGTTCAGCGAGGTCCCCGGCGTGGCCGCCTTCGTGAACGGTGGCACCCCCCCGCCCGCCCTGGGAGCGGGAGAGGTGACGGTCCTGCGGCGCAACGGGGCCCGCATCCCGGTGGGGATCAGTCTCTCCCCCCTGCGGGACCAGGAGGAGCGGGTCCTGGGCCTGGTGGCCGTCTTCCAGGACCTGTCGGAGAAAAAACGGATCGAGGAGCAACTCCGCCGGGCTGACCGGCTGGCGGCCGTGGGGCAGCTGGCCGCAAGCATCGCGCACGAGATCCGCAATCCCCTGGCAGCCATCAGCGGCTCGATCCAGGTGCTTCAGGAGGAGATGCAGCCGCAGGGGCAGGCCCGGCAGTTGCTGGACATCGTCCTCCGGGAGGCGGACCGGCTCAAGCTCATCACCGGGCAGTTCCTCGACTACGTTCGGCCGAAGACCCCGCTCCGGAAGGAGTGCGAGCTGGTCACGTGCCTGGAAGAGACGGTGCTCCTCCTCAAACAGCAGGAGCGAGAGGGGGCCGAGGTGGTGGTGGACTTCGACCCGCCGGAGATGCCCGTGGTGGTGGCGGCGGACGAGGATCAGGTCCGGCAGGTCTTCTGGAACATCTCGCTCAATGCGATCCAGGCCATGCCGGACGGCGGGACCCTCCGCATCGAGGTGCGGGATCTCCCGAGCGACCCCGAGCCCCCCCTGGTGGCTGTGGAGTTCGCCGACACCGGCGGCGGGATCCGGCCGGAGGACCTGGAGCGGATCTTCGAGCCCTTCTTCACCACCAAAGAGAGCGGGACGGGCCTCGGGCTCTCCATCGCCCGGCGCGTGGTGGAGGAGCTGGGCGGTCGGATCGAGGTCAAGAACCGGCTGAAAGAGGGGGCGACCTTTCAGGTCATCCTGAAGCGCCTGGCCTGAGCGGGAGCGGGGGATTATGGGGAGCGGCAAGAATAGCGGTGCTCGCATCCTGGTGGTGGACGACGAGACCGGGATGCGCGACTTCCTCTCGATTCTCCTCCAGCGGCAGGGGAACCGGGTGGTGGCGGCCGCCAACGGGAAGGAGGCGTTGCGCCTCGCCCGCGAGGGGCGCTTCGACCTGGTCATCTCGGACATCCGGATGCCCCATCTGGACGGGGTGGGGCTGCTGACCGGGCTCCGGGAGATGGACCTCGAGGTCCCGGTGATCCTGATCACGGCCTTCGCGTCGGCCTCCTCCGCCATCGAGGCGATGAAGCAGGGGGCCTTCGACTACATCACTAAACCGTTCAAGGTGGAGGAGATCAAGGGGGTCGTGACCCGGGCCCTGGAGGCGCAGCGCCTCCGCGCGGCGGCGGCCCCGCCGGCCCCGTCGGCGGAGGCTGCTCCGGCCATCGAGGGGCTGATCGGCCGGAGCCCCAAGATGGTGGAGGTGTACAAGGTCATCAGCAAGGTCGCCAACGTCGCTGGGACCGTCCTCATCACGGGGGAGAGTGGGACCGGGAAGGAGCTGGTGGCCCGCACCCTGCACCGCCATTCCGACCGGGCAGCCAAGCCCTTCATGGCCATCAACTGCGGCGCCATCCCGGAGCAGCTCCTGGAGAGCGAGTTGTTCGGCCACGTCAAGGGCGCCTTTACGGGGGCCGTCGCCAACAAATCCGGCCTTTTCGAGGTGGCCCACCATGGCAGCCTCCTGCTGGACGAGGTGGGGGAGATGAGCCTTTCCCTCCAGGTCAAGCTCCTCCGGGTTCTCCAGGACCGGCTCTTCCGGCGGGTGGGGGGGACGGAGGACGTCGGGGTGGATGTGCGCGTCATCGCCGCCACCAATAAGCACCTCCCGGACCTGATCAAGAAGGGAGCCTTCCGGGAGGACCTCTTCTACCGGTTGAATGTGATTCCGATCCACCTGCCCCCCCTCAGGGAGCGGCCGGAGGACATCCCGCTCCTGGCGGAGAGCTTCGTGGGCCGGTTCTGCCAGCAGCACCGCCGCCCAGTGAGGCCGGTCAGCGAAGAAGCGATGGCCTACCTCATCCGCTACCCGTGGCCGGGCAATGTCCGGGAACTGGAGAACGCCCTGGAGCGGGCCATCGCCCTCGAGCAGTCGGAGGTTCTCACCGCGGCGAGCCTGCCGGAGGAGCTCCGCGCCTGGCGGCCAACCGAGGGGACGTCCGCCGTGGGCCTCGGCCCCCCGACGATCCCGCCCGAGGGCCTGAACCTCGAGGACGTGGTCGCCCAGGTGGAGCGCAAACTCCTGCTGGAGGCCCTGGAGAAAGCGGGGGGGGTGCAGACCAAGGCGGCGCAGATCCTCGGGATCAACTTCCGCTCCTTCCGCTACCGCCTGAAGAAGTACGGCCTGGAGCGTCCGCGTGGCCCACGATCAGAGCGGGCTGCGGGCGAGGCGTAGGACGAGCCCCCGGTGGCCCGGGCGCTCCTCGTCTCCCTGCTGGCCCTCACCGCGGGCCTCCCCCTGTTGCAGGCAGGGCTCCACCCCGTGGTCCAGGCCCTTCTGCCCGCGGGCCTGGGTGTCCTCACCCTGGTGGCCCTGGCCGCTGGCCTCCTCCCCGCCGCCTCCCCGCTCTTCCGTCCGCGCCGCGCGTTCCTCATAGGGACTCTCCTGCTCCTTGGCTCCGCCTGGCGGTCCGTCTATCTGGAACTCACGCTGCAGGCTCTACTCCTGCTTGTGACCTACCTTCTTGCGGGTCTCCTCGCCTTCCACCTTTTGGAACCCGCTCGCCACCGGGAGGCCCTCGCGGCAGCAGTCGGGGCGGGAGGACTCCTTGCGGCCGGTGCGGCCCTTCTGGACTATCTTCAGGCGCCCCCAGGCTCGCTCTACGGTGGGGCGCTGTGGGGAACCTTCCCCACCAGCAACGCCCTGGCCGGTTACCTCCTGCTTGGTCTCTTCTGCGCCGCGGGGATGACCGGCGTTGCTCGGGAACCCGCCGGGCGGTGGGGATGGGGACTCACCACACTGCTGCTCGGGGCTGCCCTCGTCGGGACCCGCTCCCGGGGCGGGATACTGGCGGCCGGGGTGGGTCTCGTCGTCTGGGGAATCGGCGCGGCCCGCACCTGGCCCGGACGGCGCCGGCAGGTGGCGGGCCTGGTGGCGGCCGCCGCCCTCGGGCTCGCTGTTGCTGTGGCCGTGTGGGAGGGGCCGGCCAGCCTCGCCCGATGGTCCAACGTCCCCTCGGCCCTGGCGGGCGATACTCCCGACCCCTCTTTCCGCTGGCGCCAGCTGATCTACACCTGGTCGGTTGCGATGATCCAGGACCACCCGCTTCTGGGAACCGGCCCGGGAACCTTCCCCCTTGTCCTGGGGCGCTACCAGAGGGTCCCGTACGTGACCGGGCGCTATGCACACAACGCCTGGCTCCAATTCGCCGCCGAGACGGGGATTCCTTTTACGCTCCTGCTCCTCGCCGGCTTTGCCCTGAGCATCCGCCAGGGCCTCCTGGGCTTCCGGGCAGGCGGGCAGG
Source organism: uncultured bacterium (assembly GCA_964598715.1). Classification (GTDB taxonomy): domain Bacteria; phylum Methylomirabilota; class Methylomirabilia; order Methylomirabilales; family JACPAU01; genus JACPAU01. The sequence continues at coordinate 4,321 of CAZRDA010000118.1, forward strand.
AGCGTCCCCTCGCCATCGGGATTGTCGCCGCTCTGCTCGCGTCGGCCGCGCACGCCCTTCTCGATCTGGACTGGAGCCTGCCGGCCATCGCGCTCCCCGCCTCTCTCCTGCTGGGCGCCCTGTGGGCGGCGGGGCGGAAGGCGGGGGGGATGCCGGAGGCCGCCGCGCCCCGAGGATTCGCCCGGGTCCTCCAGGGGGCCGTTGCGGGTTTCGCGGTGGCGGCCTTCCTCCTCGGGGCGACCCGTTCCTTCGCGGTCTCCCTTCAGCAGGAAGGGCGCGCAGCATTCTCCCGGGGGGCGCTCGAAGAGGCTGAAGGGGCCTTCCGAGCGGCCCGCCGGCTGAATCCCTTCTGGTACGCGCCGCGCTACTGGCTGGCCGAGGCGGCCCTGCGACGGGGCAGGCCGCAGGAGGCGGTGGCCGAGATGGTGGCTGCGGCCCGCCTGAACCCGGCAGGTGGAGAGGCCGCCTCCCACCTGGGGCGCTTCCTGTGGGCCGCGGGCCGGCTTGAAGAGGCAGAGGCGAGCCTGCTCCAGGCTGTCCACCTGGACCCGGCCTCCCGTCTCGAGTTTTATGGGGTCCTGGGGGACTTTCTGGCCGCCACGAGCCGGCCGGCCGAGGCGCTCCGGTGGTACCGGCGCGCCGTAGAGATCTTCCCGCCATCCGTGGTGAGGACGCCGGAGGCGCGCTGCCTGGCTCCTGGTGACCGCTATCTCCTCGGCCATATCCTCGGGCGGGTCGCGACCCTCGCGCGGCGCGATGGCCAGAGGGCAGAGGCGGAGGTCGCGGCCCGGGAGAGCGCGGCGCTCCAGGCTCCGTCGACGGAGGGGATCTGCTCCGGATTCCTGGCGCCGGGGCGGGGGTCCCCCGAGGCGACCGTTCTCAGTTATTGGGCGGCCCGGACACGCGGGGGGGAAGTTCCGGCCAGCCTCTTTGCCCGAGGCGTGGGCGACTGGCCCCGGCCCCTCCAGGTTTCAGGATCCATCCGGATGACCCGCATCCTGTCCCTGGCCGCCTCGGAGACCGCCGCCGAGATCCGCTACGAGCTGGAGATCGCCGCGCCAGGTGGGCGATCGGTCCGCGTGCGGGTGGCCGACCGCCTCGTCGTCGAGAAGGGGGCCTGGGTGCTGGCCGGGCCTGCCCCTCTCCCCGGCGGGTGACAAACTCCGTCACGCAGGAGCCAAAAAAGGGGGAATCTTTCCGGCTTAGGGACGAGTGGGGCCCGGGCGCGAGTGACCGAGCCCCGTTCCGCTCAGCTGATCCCCTCTCAGTCTCATCTCTAACTGATTGAGATAGAAGGCTTTTTCTGACCTTGGGACCGTGGGTGGGCATGGACGAGAAGGGCAGCGTAGCCCCAGGTACAGGATGGCACACCCCTTGCTCTAGGGAAGCGCCAGACACTCATACCAAAAGGAGGTGAGACCAGATGTTCAAGGCACTTAGGAAGAAGGCCAAGGGGTTCACCCTCATCGAGCTGCTGATCGTCGTGGCCATCATCGGGATCCTGGCGGCCATCGCCATCC
>CAZRDA010000119.1:0-5831 GCA_964598715.1 uncultured bacterium
GCGGCGGGGGGGGGCCTCAAAATCTTCTTCTTTGCGGCGCCCCACCCCGGGGGGGGGGGGGGGGGGGGGGCGGGGGCGGGGGACGCCGGCAATATGCTGAAGCCCGCGCTGGCCCGCGGGGAACTCCGCTGCGTCGGGGCGACCACCCTGACCGAGTACCGCAAGCGCGTGGAGAAGGACGCCGCGCTCGAGCGCCGCTTCCAGCCGGTCCTGGTGCGGGAGCCGAGCGTCGAGGACACCATCTCCATCCTCCGGGGGCTGAAGGAGCGCTACGAGGTCCACCACGGGGTCCGGATCAAGGACGCCGCGCTGGTGGCGGCGGCGGTCCTCTCCCACCGGTACATCGCGGACCGGTTCCTGCCGGACAAGGCCATTGATCTCATTGACGAGGCCGCCTCCAAACTCCGGATGGAGATTGACAGCATGCCCACCGCCGTGGACGAACTCGAGCGGCGGGTTCGCCAGCTCACGGTGGAGCGGGAGGCGCTGCGCAAGGAGACGGACGCGGCCTCGGCGGAGCGGCTTCACCGCCTAGAGGAGGAGCTGGCCGACCTCACGGCCCGCGCCGACGCCCTGAAGGCCCGCTGGGGGAAAGAGAAGGCCGTCATCCAGCGGCTCCGGGGGATCAAGGAGCGCCTCGAGCAGGCTCGGATTGCCGAGCAACAGGCCGAGCGGCAGGGGGACCTGGGGAAGGTGGCGGAACTGCGCTACGGGACGATCGCCGCTCTCCAGAAGGACCTGGAGCGGGAGCAGGCGGCGCTCAAGGACCGGCAGACCGGGGAGCAGATGCTGAAGGAGGAGGTGGACGAGGAGGACGTGGCCGCCATCGTGGCCAAGTGGACCGGCATCCCCGTCACCCGCCTCCTGGAGGGGGAGACCCAGAAACTGTTGAAGATGGAAGAGAAGCTCCGGGAGCGGGTGGTCGGCCAGTTCGAGGCCATCACGGCCGTGGCGAACGCGGTCCGCCGGGCCCGCTCCGGCCTCCAGGACCCGAACCGGCCCCTGGGCTCATTCATCTTCCTGGGGCCGACCGGGGTGGGGAAGACCGAGCTGGCCCGGGCGCTGGCGGAGTTTCTCTTTGACGACGAGCGGGCCCTCCTCCGGATTGACATGTCCGAGTACATGGAGCAGCACGCCGTCGCGCGCCTCATCGGGGCCCCACCGGGGTACGTGGGGTACGAGGAGGGAGGGCATCTCACGGAGGCGGTCCGGCGCCGGCCCTACAGCGTGCTGCTTTTCGACGAGATCGAGAAGGCGCACCCGGAGGTCTTCAACATCCTGCTCCAGACGCTGGACGACGGGCGCCTGACCGACGGGCACGGCCGCACCGTGGACTTCCGCAACACCCTGATCATCATGACCAGCAACCTGGGGAGCCATTTCATCCGGGAGCTGGCCGGCAAGGACGACGCGGCGATGCGGGCGCAGGTGATGGAGGCGCTGAAGGCGGCCTTCCGGCCCGAGTTCCTCAACCGCATTGACGAGGTCATCATCTTCAACACACTCTCCCGGCGGGACCTGGAGCGGATCGTGGAGATCCAACTGAAGCGGCTCCAGCAGCGCCTGGCGGACCGGAAGCTGACCCTGACCGTCTCAGACCAGGCGAAGGCCCTGCTGGCTCGGGAGGGCTTCGACCCGGTTTACGGGGCGCGGCCGCTGAAGCGCACGATCCAGCGCCTCCTCCAGGATCCCCTCGCCCGCCGGCTCCTCGAGGGCCAATTCCACGAAGGGGACACGGTCCGGGTGGAGTTGCAGGGGGGCGAGATCACCTTCTCCCGCGCCTGAGGGCCAGGGCGGGGCGCGGCTGCCCGGCGCGCGAGCGCCAGACCCCGGAGGCCTCCCGCATGCGGGGACCACTCCACGGCGTCAAGGTGCTGGACCTGACCCGGATCCTGGCCGGCCCCTTCTGCACCATGATCCTCGGGGACATGGGGGCGGACGTGGTGAAGGTGGAGAACCCGGAGGGGGGGGACGACACCCGCCGCTGGGGACCGCCCTTCCTGGAGGGGGAGTCGGCCTATTTCCTCAGCGTGAACCGGAGCAAGCGGAGCCTGACCCTGAACCTGAAGGTCCCACGGGGAAAGGCCCTGCTCAATGACCTGCTCGAGCGCGCCGACGTCCTGATTGAGAATTTCCGGCCCGGGGCCATGGAACGGCTGGGGTTCGGCCACGAGGCGGCGGCCGCCAGGAACGCGCGCCTCATCTACTGCTCCATCTCCGGGTTCGGCCAGACCGGGCCCGATGCGCTGCGGCCGGGCTACGATCTCGTCGTCCAGGGAGAGAGCGGGGTCATGGACCTCACCGGCTTCCCCGAGGGGCCGCCGTGTAAGGTGGGCCTCTCGATCGCGGACATCATTGCCGGGATGTACGCGGTGCAGGGGATCGGCTTTGCCCTGTATGCCCGGGAGAAGACCGGGCGGGGGCAGCGGATTGACGTTGCCCTGCTGGACGGGATGATCTCCTTTCTCACCTACCAGGCCGGCATCTACTTCGCCACCGGGGAGAGCCCGTCCCGGATGGGGAACCTCCACCCGACCATCATGCCCTACGAGACGTTTGAGGCCTCCGACGGCCACCTGAACGTCGCGGTGGGGAACACCGGCCTCTTCCAGCAGTTCTGCCAGGTCCTGGGCCGGCGGGATCTGGCCGCCGACCCCCGCTTCGTTACCGATGCCGCTCGGGTCGAGCACCGGGGAGCCCTGCGTCCGATTCTTGAGACGATCCTGCGGGCTCGCCCGGTGGGAGAGTGGCTCGAGGCGTTGACCGCGGGGGGGATCCCCTGCGGCTCCATCAAAGATGTCGCGGAGGTATTTGCCAGTCCCCAGGTGTTGGCCCGGGAGATGGTCCGGACACTCGTCCACCCCAAGGTGGGGTCGCTCCGGGTGACCGGGAACCCCCTCAAGATGTCGGAGACCCCCGGGGCGGTGGAGCAGCCGCCGCCGCTCCTCGGGGAGCACACGGACCAGGTCCTCTCCGAGTGGCTGGGGCTGGATGGGGCGGCGTGCCTGACCCTTCGGCGGGACGGGGTGATCTGAGATGGAGACTCTGGCGGCGGGATCTCTGGCGGTCCTGGCTTTGGTGGCGGTGGCGGCGGCGATCGTCGTGCTCCCCGTGCTCCTCGAGGTCCGGACGCTCCTCCGGCAACTCCAGGGACTTCTGGAACGGACCGATGCCCTGGTCGAGGAAACCCGGGGGACGGTGCAGACCGCCGACCGGCTGCTCCGGAAGGTGGAAGCGGATCTCACACCGGCCCTGCACGAACTGAAGGAGGTGATGCGCAACGTCGGCCACGTATCGGACGAGGTGAGCCGGGGCATGGACCGGGTCAGTGGCACCCTGGAAAATCTCCGGCGGGCGAGCGAGACGGTGCGGAGTACAACGGATGTGATCCGCACGGGGCTGGCGCCGCATCTGGTGACGGTCGTCGGCCTGGTGGCCGGAGTCAAGACGGGCACTTGGACGCTGCTGCGGCGGCTCCTAAAAAAGAGGAAGGAGTGAGGGATGAGCAGCGAGCGTGGGATTTCGGGGTCAGCGGTTGTCCTGGCCTTCCTGTTCGGCGGGGCCGCGGGGGCCATCCTGGCCCTCCTGTACGCCCCCGAGAGCGGGAAGCAGACCCGGGTCCGCCTCCGCCGGTTCGCCGAGGAGGCGCAGGAGAAAGCCGAGAACGCCGTGAAAGAGTTCCAGGAGAAAGCCGAGAACGCCGTGAAAGAGTTCCGGGGCAAGGCGGAGGGGCGCGTCCAGGAGTGGCGCGATCGGGTCGAAGGGGTGGTGACGGCGGGGAAGGAGTTGTTCGAGGAAAAGAAAGATCTGCTGACCGACGCCTACGATGCGGGCAAGGAGGCCTTCGTCCGGGAGCGGCAGAAACTCTCGGGCGGGGACGCCGATCCGGCTGAACGTCGCTGACGCCGGGGAGGAACCGTCGGCGGGGGGACAGGCGGGGCTGCGGTCACGGCCGGCGGGGCCAGCGGAGAGTGCTGCGAAGGATCGAGCGCATTTTCTCGTGCATCTCCCCCCGGCGGCGCCAGAAGAGAGCGACCCGTTCCCGCAGGGCCATGGTGGAGAAGTAATAGATGCCGTCCACCTCTTCGATCGTCACCTGGCGGCCGATCCGGTAGCGGCCGACCTGCGCCCCGTGCCCGTGGCAGAGGAACCTCACCCCCCCCGCCAGTTCTACGAGGGCGATTGGGAGCGGGGCGGTGAAGCCCGCGGGGGGCGAGTGGAGGATGGTGTAGGAGAGGATCTCCCCGACGGCGGGGAGCGTCTCCGGCGCCATCGGGCCGCCGCACGCCGGGCAGTGCGGGCCGGGGGGCGCCGTCACGGTGCCGCAGGCACAGCGGCTCGCCGGGATGTTCCCCGCAGGTGTGCCCGCCACTCCTCGAGCCTCCCGTCCCTCGTCCACGGCCTCCCCTCAGTCCCGCACCAGGATCGTCACCCAGTTCACGCTGGCCAGCCCGCCGATGCTCTGGGCCAGCCCGACCCGGGGCTCCCGCACCTGACGTCGTCCCGCCTCCCCCCGGAGTTGCTGGACGATCTCCACGATCTGCGCCAGGCCGCTCGCCCCCACGGGGTGCCCTCGGGCCTTGAGCCCGCCGGAGGGATTGACCGGCAGGCGCCCCTCCAGGGCGGTCTCCCCTTTGACGAGGGCCCGCACCGCCTTGCCCGCCTCCGCCAGCCCCAGGTCCTCCATGTTCAGCAGCTCGAAGGGGGTGAAGGCGTCGTGGACCTCCGCCACCTGGATCGCCTTGGGCCCAAGGCCGGCCATGGCGTAGGCGCGCCGGGCCGCCTCCTGCGTCGCCCGGAAGCTGATCAGGGAGCGGCGGTGCCGGAGCGCCACGTGGTCGCTCCCCTGTCCTATGCCGGCCACCCGCACCGGCCGCCGCTCCGCCGTGAGGATCGTGGCCGCCGCCCCGTCGGAGATCGGACAGACCTCGTAGAGGCGGAGCGGATCGGCAATGAGGCGGCTCCCCAGGACGTCCTCCAGGGTGATCTCAGCCTGGAAGTGGGCGAGGGGGTTGCGGGCGCCATTCCGGTGGTTCTTCACCGGGATGAGCGCCAGGTCCTCGGGGTCCAGGTGGTGGGTGCTGGCGTAGGCCCGGGTCACGATGGCGGCGAGGGCCGGCATGGTGGCCCCGTACCGCCGCTCCGTGGGGTCGATCATCCGGCTGAGGATCTCGGCCACCCGCGGGGTCGCCAGGCCGGTCATCTTCTCGCCGGCCACCACCAGCGCGGTCCGGGCGAAACCGCCGGCAATGGCCGATGCGGCCGCGAAGAAGGCGGCGGCTCCGGAGGAGGTGCCGGTTTCCACCCGGATGGCCGGGGTGTGGGCCCTCCCCAGGAAGGAGGCGAAGAGGGGGGCGAGCGTGCCGTCCCCGGTGAACTCCTCCGGGTTCATGGTGCCCACCACGATGAGGTCGGGCCTCTCGACCTCGGCGTCGGTGAGCGCCTGCTGGGCCGCCTCGGCCAGCAGGGCCAGGAGCGGGGCCTCGAGGCGGCCGAACCGCGTGCACCCGACCCCGGCGACGTAGATTCCCGGCATCTTCCTGCTCTCCGGAAACGCGTGGTGGTCCCGGCCATTGCGCTCCCCCCGCACCCCGAGTGGCCCGCGCGAGCCGGCTGCGCTTCGCACCCTGCACCCGCTGTGCCAAGGCCCCCTCTTCGTCTTGCGGCATCGGCGGGGAACACCGGCAGACTTGCATCCCCGCCCGGGCGGTCTATGATAGGGGCGAAGATCGGGCGGTGAGGCTGTGGCCGCTGGGGGAGGGATGAGATGAGGACGCGCGTCGAGACCGACACGATGGGGCCGATCGAGGTGCCGGCGGACCGCTACTGGG
>CAZRDA010000120.1:0-5740 GCA_964598715.1 uncultured bacterium
GCCCCGAGCTTTGGAACGCGACCCATCCCGACGTTGTCCGGGGGATCCACCGGGGGTACTTCGAGGCCGGGGCCGACATCGTCGAGACCAACACCTTCGGGGGGACCCGCCTGAAGCTCACCGCCTACGGCCTCCAGGACCGGACCCGGGAACTGAACGTCCTCGGGGCGAAGCTGGCACGAGAAGTTTGCCCGCCCGGCGGCCTCGTGGCGGGATCCATCGGGCCCACGGGCCATCTGCCCGACCGGTTCGCCCCCCTCGGGGACGTGAGCGAGCAGACCCTCACCGACAACTTCCGGGAGCAGGCCGAGGCGCTCGCGGAGGGAGGCGTGGACCTCTTCGCCATCGAGACCATGATGTATCCGGAGGAGGCGTTCCTGGCCATCCGGGCCGCGAAGGAGGCGGCGGGCCTGCCCGTCATGTGCACCATGTTCTTCCAGTTCGAGCGGGACAAGGGCCGGGACCGGACGATGTGGGGGACGAGCCCGGAGGAGGCGGCGAAGGTTTTGCTGGAGGCGGGGGCCGACGTGGTGGGGATGAACTGTGGGGACGGGGGGCCGGAGCGCGCCGCGGCCATCGTCCGGGCGATGCGGAGCGTGACCGACGCGGCCCTGATCGTCTATCCGAACGCCGGGCTGCCTATCGTCCACAAAGACGGCCGGACGACATATGAGCTCTCCCCGGAGGAGATGGTCAGGGGCTACCCGGCGATCCTGGAGGCCGGGGCCAACATCGTGGGCGGGTGCTGCGGGACGACACCGGCCCACCTCGCGCTGATCAGCGGCCTCGTGAAGGCAAGGCGGTAGGGTGGAGCTGGACGTCGCCTTCGATCTGGCCCTCGATCCCCGAGAGGTCCTTCGACTCCAGGGCTACAAGCGCCCCACCGACACCCCCACCTCCGAGGTCCTGGCCATCCTGGAGGAGGCGCTCCGGGAGGCCCGGCGTCTTGTCGCGCCCCGCCACATCTTCCGATCCTTCGACGTGGTCGAAGTCACCGCGGAGGGGATCGGGCTGGTCGGCGGGGAGGTCCTCCGGTTCGCCGGGGCGGAGCGACGGTGGGGAGCCTTCACGCAGGTGGGCTTGGGCATCCTGACGATCGGCGAGGCACTCGAGCAACGCGTGGATGCGCTCCTCGAGCAGCGGGAGTTCCCCCTGGCCTTCATGCTCGAAGCCGCGGGCTGGGTGGCGGCCGAGGAGGCGGCCCTCGCCCTCACCAACACGATCTGCAACGCCCACATCGCCCGGGGGCTCAAGGTGACCACGCGCCACAGCCCCGGCTACGGCGGCTGGGACATCTGGGACCAGCGAGTCCTGTTCCGGCTCCTGCCGGCCGAGACCATGGGCGTCCGGATCAATGACTTTTGCGTGATGGTCCCCGGGAAGTCCCTCTCCTTCGGGGTGGGAATCGGCCCGGTGGCGCGCGTGGAGCAGGCCCACAAGTGCCAGCGGTGCGACCTCAGGCACTGTGCCTTCCGCCTGGCCCTCCGTCGGGAGGCGCTGCTGCTGGAGAGTGAGACTCTTCTGGCCCGGGAAGGGGCCTGGGAGCGGCACCTGGGGCGCTGCTGAAGTGAAAATCCCGGGCGGCAGGAGGCCCCGCCGCCCGGGTGAGAGGATTACCGATCGTGCCGATCCTGGCGGACGTCGCGCAGATTCTCACGCCGATCACGCCGCAGCTCACGCACATCCTGCCGGCGCTCGGCCTGATCCCGCCGCAGCTCCTGCCGGTCGTCCTGGCGCTCGGCCCGGTCCTTCCGCAGTTCCTCCCGGTCCTTCGCCAACTCTTCCCGGTCCTTCCGCAGTTCCTCCAGATCTTCCCGGACCGCCTCTCGATCTCCTTCCCGAAGGTCCTCGCGGAGGCGCGCCTTATCTTCGGAGATCTCCCGACGGTCATCCCGCAGTTCCCGGCGGTCCTGCCGGATTTCCCGCGTGTCCCGGCGGATCTCCCGGCGGTCGCCCCGGATTTCCTTATCAGCCGCCACGGCGGTCGCCCCACCGACCAGGAGGAGCGTGGCACACGCAGCAGCGAAGGCGGGGGGATTGAAGCGTCTATGCATATTTTCACCTCCCTTTGTGAGACCTTAGCCCGTTTAGACCCCGGCTCCCCACAATCGTTGAGCCGGTGGCCTTCCCCTTGCACTTTGGGGGATGGTCATGCAAAGGTGGGGCCGATTCCGGTGGCGAGGGTGGGTAGGAAACTCCCCAGGGAGGAAGGATGTACCTCGCAGGGGTTCCCGTGGCAGCCGGGCCCTGGCGCTTGTCGTTGGCGGGACACTCATGCTGGGAGCTTGCGCCACATCTTCGGTAGCGGGGGGGAACCGGTCGGCCGGTCCCCGGCGCGGCGGCCCCGCTCTCGACGCCGCGGCGGCCCGGACCGGGGGAACAGAAGTCGGCCTCGCTTCCTGGTACGGGGCGGACTACCACGGGAGGCGGACGGCGAGTGGAGAGCGCTTCGACATGGAGGCCTTCACGGCGGCGCACCGGTCGCTTCCGTTCGGGGCGTGGGTCCGGGTGACCCATCTCACCACCGGACGCGCCGTGACGGTCCGGATCAACGACCGGGGGCCCTGGGTTACGGGCCGGGTGATTGACCTGTCACGTCGGGCGGCCCACGCCCTCGGGATCATGGGGGACGGCGTGGCGCGGGTGCGGGTAGAAGTGGTCCCTCAGCGCTGAAGGAGGACAGGTGCTCAGCATCAGCCTCAGAGTCGAGGGGGTGACGGAGCAGACCGGGAACGAGGAGCCCTCCAGTGCGGAGAGGATCCGGACCAGCCTGAGCGAGTATCCGGGTGTTCTCGACGTGGGTTACGACAAGGGGCGGGACCGGTTCTTCCTGACGCTGGACCCGCGCCTGATCTCAGTCGTCAGCATCCTCACCGGGATCGAGCGGCTGGGGCGCGAGCGAGGCCGCCCCTACCGCCCCAGCGATGTCCGCCCGGAGAGCCTGCGGGAGCCGCGGACGCCCATCGCCTTCGAGGTCCACTACGAGACGCGGGAGGCGTTCCTCTCGGCCTACTCTTTCAACCTGAGCGGCGGGGGGCTCTTCCTGTGCACCAGCGAACCCCTACCGGTGGGAGAGCGCCTCCGGGTGTGCTTCACCCTCCCCGGGGGGGACACCCCGTTCGAGGCGATGGCACAGGTGGCCTGGTTGAGCGAGGCCCGCCTGGGCAACCCCTATCCCCCTGGGATGGGGGTACAGTTCGTTGACCTGCCCCTCGAGGCCCGGGACGCCATCGCAGCCCTCGTCACCGCTCACCTCCCCCAGCCGCCCAAACCCTCCGCCGACGCGACCGCGTAGGCACCCTGCGCCGCCCGCCTTCGTCAGAAGCGGACGCCCGCCGCCACTGCTACGGTCCCGTCTCCCGTCACGAAGGGGAAGAAGTCGAAGCCCCGTCGGTCCTCCGCGTGCCGCCGGCTGAGGCTTCGCCCGACCACAATCCCCAGCGCACTGCCCGCGACGACATCCGAGGCCCAGTGCCGGTCCAGCACGACCCGGGAGGCCGCGACGAGGCCCGCCGCCCCGTAGGCCAGGAAGGGGACAGGACCCCCGTAGCGGTCCGCGAAGACGGCGGCGACGGCGAACACTCCCGAGGCGTGCCCCGAAGGGAAGGAGTCATCCCGGGTGAACGGATCGAAGTGATAGGCGCCCTGGCCGGCGCCCGGCTGGACCCGGCCCGTCAGGCGCTTCAGGCCGCACGTCAAGAGGGCCGCGAAGAGGTGGGCCTCCATCGCGACGAGGCTGGCGTCCCGGAGCTGTGTGTCGCCGGTGGCCTGCTCGTGGATAAAGCCCAGAGCAAGGAGGGAGGCGGTGACACCGAGCAAGACTCCCCCATTCCCGGCTGTCGTCAGGGCATGCGCCACGTCCCGCCCCGTCGGCCCGGTGGCGGCCTGGACCCGATCGCGGATCTCCCGATCGGCCAGGAAGAGGGCCGCGAGGCCGAGGGTGAGGCCGCCCGCCAGCAGGGCTGTCTCCCGGTCCAGGCGGAGCGGGGCCGTCAGCAGATATAATCCATCGGTCACGAGGGTCTCGACCACCCTGGCGGCGGCGTCGGTGGCGGTGTCATCCCGCGGCGGGACGGATTCCTCCTCTCTCTCGGTCCGGGGCGCCGGGACGTCAGCGGCGGGCTCTCCGTTCCCGGAACCGGGCGGCTGGTTCCCCTCCGCTACCCAGGGTGTGGCGCAAGCCCCCAGCATGAGTGTCCCGCCAACGAAGAGCGCCACGGCGCGCCTGCCACGGAAGCCCCCGCGGAGTAGATCCTTCCTCCCTGGAGGGTTTCCTACCCACCCTCGCCGCCCGAATCGGCCCCACCCCCGCATGGCCATCCCCCGAAGTGCAAGGGGAAGGCCACCGGCTTAACGGCTGCCGGGAGCCGAGGTCTCAGGGGCTAAGACGTCCCCCCGGGGAGCCCCGGAGGTGGGGAAGCTCGAGGAGAAGAACGAGGAGGAGCGCTCCCGTCGGCAGCAGACGCGCTCCTAGTGTGAGAGGATGAGTCCGAGGCCGGCCCCGCCCAGGACCAGGTAGAGGGTGTCCAGGCGGTAGCGCCACAGGAGGACGACAGTCGCCAGCGCGATGGCCGCTGTGGCCAGGCTCACGATAGCGCCCTGGGCCAGAGGGACGGTGGCGCCCAGGATTGCGCCCACGACGGCGGCGTTGATCGCCCGCAGGAAGGCCTGGATGGATTCGGCCCGCCGGATCCGGTTCATCAGGGGGATCGCTAGCAGGATGGCGGCGAACGCCGGGAGGAAGACAGCGGCGCAAGCGAGTGCCGCCCCCGCGAAGCCACCCACCTGGTAGCCCACGAACGCCGACAGGTTCACGATGGGCCCCGGGGTGATTTGCCCGAGGGCGATGCCGTCCAGGAAGGTTTGCGGATCGAGCCACCCGTAGCGCTCCACCGCCTCCCGGTGAATGAAGGGGAGGATGACATACCCCCCGCCATAGACGAAGGCTCCAGCCTTGAAGAAGAGCCAGGCGAGATCCAGCGCGGGGAGGGAGGCTGCCCCGGACTGACCGGCCAGGAGCGCTGGGAGAGGAGGCGCGGCCGCCAGCAGAGCGGCGCCCGCTGCTGCGCCCCGGACCCGCGTGAGGAGCACCCCCAGGCACCCGGCCACCAGCAGGACGAAAACAGTGTCGGTTCGCCACAGCCAGGTGGCCAGGAAGGCCGCGCCGGCGAGCAGGCCCAGGGGGACGGTGGTAAGGGCGCTTCGTCCGAGGCGCCAGCAGGCGAATGCCACGATAGCCACGACCGCCGGGTTGATTCCGGTGAAGATCCCTTGAACCTGTGGGAGGCGGCCGTAGCGGCCGTAGAGCCAGGCAAGCGTCGTGATGATGGCGAACCCGGGGAGGATGAAGGAGAAGCCGCCGAGGAGCGCGCCCGGGAGCCCGCCCCGCAGATACCCGATGTAGATGCCGAGTTGAGTCGAGGCGGGCCCGGGGAGCATCTGGCACAGGGCCAGCCCCTCCATGAACTGGGCCCTGGAGAGCCAGCCCCGCCGCTCGACCGTCTCCGCCTCCATCATGGCGATGTGCGCCAGCGGCCCGCCGAACCCGCTGAACCCGAGGCGGAGAAAGTAGCGGCAGAGGGGCCAGAGCACCGAACCTCCCCGCACAAAAAAAGGGCGACGGTATCGTCGCCCGTCTGCCCCGCGCTGGCGCCTCAGGAGGTCCCGGCCTCCGCCATGAAGCGGTCGTACCGGCCGTGCTCCCGGGCGGCGTCCATGAAAGCCTGGACCAGCTCGGGCC
>CAZRDA010000121.1:0-5721 GCA_964598715.1 uncultured bacterium
CCGCTTCCCCTTCGCGGTCCAGGTTCGAGTTTGGCTCATCGAGGACCACCAGGATGAGGAGCCGCGGGGAATCCGCCGGGACGAAGCCGCCGAAGGAGGCCACCACCTGGGAACGGGAGTACAGGCCGGTCTCCCGGTCGAGTTTCTGGGCCGTGCCGGTCTTCCCCCCCACCGTGTACCCCGGCACGGCGGCCGCCTTCCCGGTCCCGTTTTCCACCGCCTCCACCAGGATCGCCGCGAGGCGGCGGGCGGTCTCGGGAGAGATCACCTGCCGGACGGGCTCGGGAGCGACCTGACGGATCAGCGCGCCGTCGCTTCCCCGGACCGCCTTGAGGACGTGCGGCCGGGTGAGCCGCCCCCCGTTGGCGACGCCCGCGAGGGCGGCGGCGAGCTGCACCGTGGTGACCGACACCTCCTGGCCGATGGAGAGGGCACCGATGGAGAGGCCCGACCAGTCCCGGGGGCGTCGCAGGAGACCCGGCGCCTCCCCCGGGAGGTCCACCCCGGTCCGGGTGCCGAAGCCGAACCGGTTGAGATACGTGTGGTAGGCCGAGCGGCCCAGCCGCTGGCCCACCTTGATGGCCCCCACGTTGCTGGACTGGGCCATCACCTGGCTAAAGGTCAGCCAGCCGTGCCGCTCGTGGTCGCGGATCTTCACCCCGGCCACCGCGATGGCGCCGTGCTCGCCGAAGAAGAGTTCCTCCGGCCGGACCAGCTTCTCCTCCAACGCCGCCGCCGCCAGCATCACCTTGAGGACGGACCCCGGCTCGTAGGCGTCGGCGAGCGCCCGGTTGCGCCGGGAGGGCCCGGGCGCCTGGCTGTAGGCGTTGGGATCGAACGTCGGATAATTGGCCAGCGCCAGCACCTCGCCGGATCGCGGATCCAGGACGAGGACGCTCCCGGCCTGGGCCTGGGCCCTCGCCACGGCCCGCTTGAGTTCCCGCTCCGCCACGTACTGGATGACCTCGTCCACCGTCAGGACCAGGTCAGCGGGCGCCCCCGGCCGCGGCCGGTCATCCCGAAAGAGGACCCGGCCCAGCGCATCCGCCCGGCCCGTCACAACGCGCGGGGCCCCCCCGAGCAAGGCGTCGTACTGGTATTCTACGCCCTCCAGCCCCTCCTCATCGAGCCCCACGAAGCCCAGGAGGTGCGCGGCCAGCTCGCCGCGGGGGTAGAAGCGGCGTGCCTCGGGCAGGAGCCCGACCCCGGGAATGGCGAGACTGGCCAGCGCCACGGCCTGCCGCTCCGGCATCTTGCGCTTGAGCCAGACGAAGGGCTTGTCCGCCGTCAGACGTTTGAGGATCTCCTCCCGGGACTGGCCGAGGACCCCCGCCAGCGCCGATGCGGCCGCCCGGGGGTCCCGGACAGCAGCCGGACGCGCGTACAGGGAAGAGACCTCCACGCTCACCGCCAATTCCCTCCCGTGCCGGTCGGTGATCGTCCCCCGCTTCGCCGTGACGGGGAGGCGCCGCTCGTACTGCTCGGTCGCCTTCCGGGTGAGGCGCTGGTGGTCCCGGATCTGGAGGGCGAAGAGGCGGCCCACCACCAGGGCCAGGAAGGCCAGCAGGAGGAGGAAGAGGGTGATGGCCCGGCCACGAACGGCCGGGGGATCCGCGGGCAGCATCCCGGTTCCTTTCGTCGCCGCCCCGGCGGCCCCTCCCCGCTACCGGGGCTCAGGGAGAACGATGACCTGGCCGGGGCGGGGGGTCTCCATCTCCAGACGGCCCCGGGCCATGGCCTCGATGCGGCTGAGGGCGGTCAGCCGAGCTAGCTCGATGGTCAGGGTCTTCTGCTCTTGAAGCAGGGTCGCGCGCCGCGCGCGCAGGTCTTCCAGGGTGTACCCGAGGCGGAGGACCTGGATGTGCTGCCACACATACCCCAGGATGCCGAGACAGATGAGGCCAAGCACCATCACGACCCGCCACACCTCCGGGCGCCAGGGCGTCCGGTCCGCCCGGGCGCGGGGACGGACGGCCTGGGCCCGCGCCATTGGCTAGCCCTCCGCCCGCTCAGCCGCCCGCAGCTTTGCGCTGCGGGCCCGGGGGTTCGCCTGGACCTCCTCGGGCCCGGGGGTGACCGGCTTCTTGGTCAGGACCGTCACCGCAGGGTTCCCGCGCAGGGCGTGCTTCACGATCCGGTCCTCGAGCGAGTGAAAGGCGATGACCACGATCCGTCCGCCCGGCCGGAGCCCGTGCACGGCCGCCCCCAGCGGCTCCGCCAACCCTTCCAGTTCCCGGTTCACCGCGATCCGGAGGGCCTGGAAGGTCCGCGTGGCCGGGTGGATCCGCCGGGGCCAGGCCCGACGGGGGATCGCAGCCGCCACCAGGTGCGCCAACTCGTCGGTCCTGACCAGGGGCTCGGTAGCCCGCGCACCCGCGATCCGCCGGGCGATCCTCCTGGCCCACCGCTCCTCCCCGTACTCCCGGAGGATGCGGGTCAGTTCTCCCTCCGGCAGGCCCGCGAGGAGGTCGGCGGCCGTGACGCCGCGGGCCGACCGGTCCAGCCGCATGTCGAGCGGCCCGGCGCGCGCGAAGGCGAACCCGCGGGCCGGGTCATCCAGCTGGACCGAGCAGAGCCCGAGGTCGAAGAGGACCCCATCCCACGCCTCCAGCCTCTCGGCCGCCGCCACTTCCCCGAGGGTCCGGTAGTCGGCGTGCAGGAGGCGAACCCGGAGGCCGAAGCGGGCGAGCCGCTCCCGGCAGAGCGGCAGGGCTTCGGGGTCCCGGTCCAACCCGACCAGCCGACCGCCGGGCTCGGAGGCCTCCAGGATCGCCTCCGCATGTCCCCCGGTGCCGACAGTACAGTCCAGGTAGAGGCCGCCCGGGATGGGCCGCAGGAAAGCGAGGACCTGGGCGAGCAGGACCGGGGTGTGCCCCGGTCCCCCGGTCATCCCCGGACGCCCCTCGCTCAGATCCCCAGCTCGGCCAGCCTGGCGGCCACGTCCTCGAAGGTGACGGGCGAGCGCGCCAGGAACTCTTCCCAGCGCGCCTTGCTCCAGATCTCGATCTTGTTCAGCACCCCGATGATCATCACCTCGCGGGTGAGGTCCGCGCGCTCCCGCAGCTGGGGTGGGATCAGGAGGCGTCCCTGCGGGTCCACGGGCGTCTCCGTCGCGCCGGAGTAGAAGAGGCGGAGGAAGGCGCGGACGTCCTTCTGGAGCGTGCTCTGCTTGCGGATCCGGTCCTCCAGCCGCCGCCACTCGTCGAGCGGGTAGGCAGCCACGCAGGAGTCGAAGTCCGTGAGGACCAGGACCTTCTGGCGGCGCCGGGCCAGGGCCTCCCGGAAGCGGGACGGGATGCTGAGCCGTCCCTTGTCGTCAATGGAGTGCTCGTAGCGCCCGCGGAACATCCGCGCTCCTCCCCGCCAGGGGAGCTCATTCCATTATCTCCCACTTTGGTCCACTGTGCGCGAACAATAACCACAGGGCGCTCTGGCTTGTCAAGAAAAAAGATGGGAGAGAAATGTTTGAATTTGAAGGGAGAAAGGCTAGTGCGGGCCCGATCGCGGTCGCGGCTTCAGCGGCGCCCGCCGACCACACTCAGGCTCAGGGCTCGACCAGGAGGTTATCAATCAGGCGGGCGTTGGGGAAGCGGATGGCGAGGGCGAGGAGGACCGGCGGATCGGCCCTGACGACCGGCTCCAGGGTCTCGGGGTGGACCACGGCAACGTAGTCGAGGGGGGCGGCCGTCACGGCGGCGATGCGGCCGGTGATGCCGCGCCGCAGGACCTCCGGGTCCCGTCGCCCCTCCCGGATCTCGGCGGCGCCCCACTGGAGCGCCCGGTACAGGACCGGTGCCTTCTGCCGTTCCTCCGGGGTGAGGAGCACGTTGCGGGAGGAGAGGGCCAGCCCGTCCGCTTCCCGGACCGTGGGGCAGACGACGATCTCCAGGTCCATCCGGAGGTCGGCCACGAGTCGCCGGACGATGGCGGACTGCTGCCAGTCCTTCGCGCCGAAGTAGGCCCGGTGGCACTTGACGACGGTGAAGAGTTTCGTGACGACGGTGGCCACCCCCCGGAAGTGGCCGGGCCGCGCTGCCCCCTCCAGGATGGTCGAGAGGCCCGTCACCTCGACGATCGTGGGGGGGCCCGGCGGGTACATCTGGACGGGGCTGGGGGTCCAGGCCAGGTCGCAGCCCGCCTCCTCGGCGAGGCGCAGGTCCCGCGCGAGATCCCGGGGATAGGTCTGGAAGTCGCCGGGGCGGTCGAACTGGGTAGGGTTCACAAAGATGCTGGTGGCGAGGCGGGTATTCTCGGCCCGGGCGCGCGTGAGGAGTGCCAGGTGGCCCGCGTGCAGGGCACCCATGGTCGGGACGAAGCCGATCCGCGCGCCCGCGTGCCGCCACGCCTCGGTCAGTTCCTGCACCTTCCGCGGCTCATCCAGGACCTCCACGGCTCCGCCCTCACTGCCCGAGCGCCGCCACCTTCCGGGGGCGGTTCCGCGTGAGCAGCCTCTGGAGCTTCTCCGCCTCGCCCGCCTCCAGGCTGAACGAGTGCTCCGGGCCCGGGAACGCCCCACCCCGGACCTCCTCCCGGAACTGGCCGAATGCCTGGAGCAGCACCTTCCCCAGGTGAGCGTAGCGCTTCACGAACTTCGGCGTGAAGTCGTCGAAGAGACCGAGCAGGTCATTCGTGACCAGGACCTGCCCGTCGCAGTGCGGCCCGGCGCCGATCCCGATGGTCGGGATCCCGACCGCCTCCGTCACGGCCGCCGCGACCTGCCACGGGAGCCCCTCCAGGACCATGCTGAAGGCCCCGGCCTGCTCTAGCGCGACAGCGTCCTTGAGGAGCCGCGCCGCCGCCACCGCGCTCCGGCCCTGGACCTTGTACCCGCCCATCCGGTGGACGGCCTGCGGCGTCAAGCCGATGTGCCCCATGACCGGGATCCCCGCCTCGACCAGGGCGGCCACTGTGCCGGCCACCTCCGCCCCTCCCTCCAATTTCACCGCCTGGGCGTTCCCCTCTTTGAGCATGCGGCCGGCGCTCCGGAGGGCCTCCTCCCGGCTGACCTGGTACGAGAGGAAGGGGAGGTCCCCCACAACCAGGGCGCGGGAGGCGCCCCGGGCCACGGCCCGCGTGTGGTGAAGCATCTCCTCCAGGGTGACCGGCAGCGTGGTCTCGTAGCCCAACGCCACCATCGCGAGAGAGTCCCCCACGAGAATGACGTCCACCCCCGCCTGATCGAGCAGCCGGGCCGTGGGGGTGTCGTAGGCCGTCAGCATCACCACCTTCTCCCGCCGCCCCTTCATCGCGCGAACCGCCGTCACCGTGACCCGTTCCTGTCGCATGGGAGCCTCCGAAGCAAAAGAGGCCTCCCGGACGTCTCCGGGAGGCCTCGCCGCGCGTCTGCGCAGGGACCACCGCCCCCGACCCGGCCGCGACTGCTGGACTGCGGGCGCCCGTCGGCGTCCCGCGTCCCTGCGGATGGGGGAGGGGCAGCGGAATGGCTCTTCCGTCTTGGTCCGGTCAGGATCCAAGCGGGGCGGGGCACTCTGTCCCCGCCTTCCTGTCATGGATCTACGGGATCAAATCGTCGAGATCCTCCTTCCGCGTTCCGACATCATTGCCGCCGCCCAACGCGGCCACGGGGAAACGAGGGTTTCGACTTCAGCAGTACCTGCCAGTGATGATCCGGGAGCCTCGCCGAGGCGATCGCTCGGTGAGGCGAGGATACTCTATGGGAAAGTCCTTTCCCGCGCAAGCGGATAATTGCCCTGCTCCGCC
>CAZRDA010000122.1:0-5679 GCA_964598715.1 uncultured bacterium
CGTGCGTCCTCCTCGCCGCGGGCTGCGCGGGAATGTTCACGCGGGAGCCCACGCTGTACGAGCGTCTCGGAGGAAAGCCTGCCATCGAGGCGGTCGTGGACGACTTCCTTTCCCGCTTGACAGCCGATCCGCGGCTTACCAACCAGCAGGTCAAGAAGAGACTGGACGCGGTCCACATCCCGTCGTTGAAGGCCCAGGTCGTCAACCAGCTCTGCGAAGCGACTGGGGGTCCCTGCAAGTACGCCGGCCGCGATATGAAGATGTCGCACGCCGGTCTCGAGATCACGAGCCGTGCGTTTGACATCGCGGTCGAGGTCCTCGGCGCCACCCTGAACAAGTTCAAGGTGGGGGAGCGAGAGAAGGGAGAACTCCTCGCGCTTCTCGGCCCCCTGAAGAAAGACATCGTGCAGAAGCTCTAATCTTCCCCGAGTCCCCCCGGATGGCCGGGATCGGGCAAGGCAGGCCGGGCCGCCTGTGACCTACCCCGAAGCGCTCGAGTACCTGTACGGCCTTCAGCGTCTCGGCATCAAGCTGGGGCTGGACAACATCCGCCGGCTGCTCCGCGCCCTGGCGAATCCCGAGCGGGCCTTCAGGGCCGTCCACGTGGGCGGCACCAACGGGAAGGGCTCAACCGCCGCCCTGCTGGCCGGCATCCTTCAGGCGGCGGGGCTCCGGGTGGGCCTGTACACCTCTCCCCATCTTCTCGACTTCACCGAGCGGATCCGGGTCAACGGGGAGCCGATCGGGCCGCCCGCGGTGGCGGAACTCACGGCCGAGGTCCGGGCCGCCGTGGGGGCAGCCTTCGCCCCTGCCCCGGATGATCTCCCGTCCCATCCCACGTTCTTCGAGGTCACGACCGCCCTCGCCTTGCTGCACTTCGCCCGGGCCGGTGTCGAGTGGGCCGTGGTCGAGGTGGGCCTGGGGGGGAGGTACGATGCCACCAACGTCCTCGCTCCGGACCTCACGGTCGTCACCAACGTCGCCGTCGAGCATCAGGACCTCCTGGGCGACAGCCTTGAGGCCATCGCTATCGAGAAGGCCGGAATCGTAAAGTCCGGCATCCCCCTGGTGACCGCGGCGACGGGGCCGGCGCTCGGGGTCCTCCGCCGGGCCTGCGCCGAGCGCGGGGCGCCCCTCCTACACGTTCCCGCTGCCTACACGTGGCCCCGCCAGGCCTCCCTTTCCGACGGGCAGGTGTTCACTCTGAAGGGTCCGGAAGGCGACCGGCGCGGCCTCCGCATCGGCCTGCTCGGTCGGCATCAACTCGTGAACGCGGCGACGGCGGTGGCCGCGGCCGAGCGTCTGCGGGAGCAGGGCGTGGCCCTGCCTGACAGTGCGATCCGGGAGGGGCTCGCCGATGCCCGCTGGCCAGGCCGGCTCCAGATGCTAGGGGAGCGCCCCCGGCTCCTGGTGGATGGCGCCCACAACCCGGCCGCCTGCCGGGCGGTGCGGGAATTCTTGGAAGAAGATGCCCCGAGCCGGCGCCTCCTGGTCTTTGGCGCGCTTAAGGACAAGGACTGGAGCCAGATGCTGGAGATCCTCCTGCCCGCGTTTGCCGCCACCATCCTCTGTCGGCCCCCGAGTGACCGGGCCGCCGACCCCGCGATGCTCCTCGGGACGGCCCGGGGCCTCTGCCGCCACGTGGACGTGGTCCCGGAGGTCCCGGAAGCCCTCGCCGCGGCCCGCGCCCTCGCCCGTCCCGAGGACACCATCCTCGTGGCCGGCTCCCTCTTCACCGCCGGCGCCGCCCTCGCTGCCCTTCAGGCGTGATCGCCGCGCCTATCAGGTGTGGCTTCCCGTCCACGCGGGTGTTGCCGGGCTGCAGCAGGTCGCCGGTGACGGTTGCCATGCTAGCCCGCAACTTCGCTTCGGAGCGCGGGAGGCATATGCTATGATTCCGCAAGCATTCCTGGGCACTGGAATTGCAAAGAGATTCAGGCCTCCCGGCGGAGGCCGGGGTGCCAGCCGTGGAGGGGGGGAGATGCGGGACGTCGTCGCCATCGTGATGGCCGCGGGGGCCGGGACCCGGATGAAGTCGGGCCGGGCGAAGGTCCTGCACCCGGTCCTCGGGCGGCCGATGGTTGCCCACGCCCTCGACCTCTGTCAGCGCCTTCAGGTCAAGCGAACGATCGTGGTTGTGGGCCACCAGGCGGATGGGGTGAAAGAGGCCTGCGCCGGGGCCCCCGTCGAGTTCGTCCTCCAGCCGGAGCAGCGGGGAACGGCGCATGCGGTCCTCCAGGCGGCCGAGCCCCTGAAGGGGTTCGACGGGACCGTCCTCGTCCTCTCGGGCGATGTTCCTCTCCTCAGAGAAGAGACGGTCCGGGCCCTCCTCGCGCACCATGACAAGAAGCGGGCGGCCGCCACCATGCTGACCGCGACGCTGCCCGATCCGACGGGCTACGGGCGGGTGATCCGGAAGGGCGGGGGAGAAGTCCTGCGGGTGGTGGAGGAGGTGGAGGCGAGCCCCCGGGAGCGGAAGGTCAAAGAGATTAACGCGGGGCTCTACGCCTTCGCGGCCCCGGCGCTGCTCAAGGCGCTCACCGAGGTCCGGGCCTCCCGGGTGAAGGGGGAACTCTACCTGCCAGAGGTCCTGGCCGCCCTGCGGCGTCGCCGCCAGAAGGTGGAGGCGCTCCGGGCCGCCGAGTCAGCCGAGGTCCTGGGGATCAACACCCGAGCCGAGCTGGCGGCGGCCGTGGCCGTCCTGCGGCAGCGGGTCCTCGATAGGCTGATGCTGGACGGGGTGACGGTCCTCCACCCTCCCTCCACCTACGTGGAGGCAACGGTCAACATCGGCCGGGACACGGTCCTGTATCCCAATGTGACCCTGGAGGGCCAGACGGCCATCGGGGAGGGGTGCGTCATCTATCCAGGGAGCCGCCTGCGGGACACCCGGCTGGGCAACGGGGTCACCATCCTGGACGGCTGCGTGCTCACGGAGAGCGAGATCGCCGAGGGCTGCACCCTGGGCCCGTACGCGCATCTGCGGCCCGGGAGCCGCCTGAAGAAGAAGGCCAAGGTTGGCAATTTCTGCGAGGTGAAGAAGTCGGTCATCGGGGAGGGCTCGAAGGTCCCGCACCTGACCTACATCGGCGACACGGTGATGGGGGATCGAGTCAACATCGGGGCGGGGACCATCACCTGCAACTACGACGGCTACGCCAAGCACCAGACGGTCATCGAGGACGAGGCCTTCGTGGGGACCAACGTGAACCTGGTGGCCCCCGTCAAGGTCGGGAAGGGATCGGTCATCGCCGCCGGCTCCACCGTCGTGGAGGAGGTCCCGCCCGACGCGCTGGCCATTGAGCGGGGGCAGCAGGTGAACAAGGACGGGTGGGCGGCAGCCCGCCGAGCCAAGATGGCGGCGGCGAAGAAGCCGCCGCGGGAGCAGGAGTAGCGCGAGCCATGTGCGGCATCATCGGGTACGTGGGGCCGAAGGGCGTCGTGCCCGTTCTCCTGGACGGCCTGAAGCGCTTGGAGTACCGGGGCTACGACTCGGCCGGGCTGGCCTTCCTCCAGGGCGGGCGCCTGATCGTCCAGCGGAGCGTGGGGAAGATCCGGGACCTGGAGAACAGCCTCTGGGGGAAGGACTACCGGGGCGAGATCGGGCTCGGGCACACCCGCTGGGCCACCCACGGTCGGCCGACCGAGGAGAACGCCCACCCGCACACCGACTGCCGGGGTGAGGTGGTGGTGGTCCACAACGGGATCATCGAGAACTACCTGGCCCTGAAGCAGAAGCTGGTGGCCGAGGGGCACACCTTCCGCTCCGAGACCGACACCGAGGTCATCGCCCACCTGATCGAGAAGTACCTCCGCGAGGCCGACCTCCCGACGGCGGTCCGCCGGGCCCTCAAGGAGGTCACGGGCGCCTACGCCATCGGCGTCCTCTGGCAGGGGGACCCGGATCGCATCGTGGGGGCCCGGGCGAGCAGCCCCCTGGTGGTCGGCCTCGGGGAGGGGGAGTCCCTCATCGCCTCCGATGTCCCCGCCCTCCTCGCCTACACACGCAACGTCATCTTCCTCGACGACGGGGAGGTGGCCGTCCTCAGCCGCGACGGGGTGGAGGTCACCACCGTGGATGGGGAGCGGGTCAGCAAGACCGTCGAGCGGGTGGCGTGGAGCCCCATCCTGGCCGAGAAGGGGGGCTACAAGCACTTCATGCTCAAGGAGATCTACGAGCAGCCCCGGGCCATGCGGGATACGCTGCTCGGCCGGTACTCCCTGGAGCAGGGGCGGATCTTCCTGGAGGGGATGGAGCCGCTGGAGGAGGCGCTGGGGCAGGCGCAGCGGGTGACGTTAGTGGCCTGCGGCACCTCCTGGCACGCCGCGCTGGTGGGGAAGTTCCTCCTGGAGGAGACCGCCGGGCTTCCCGTGGAGGTGGACTACGGCTCCGAGTTCCGCTACCGGAACCCCCCGGTGGATGGGCGGACGCTTTTCGTCGCCATCAGCCAGTCGGGGGAGACGCTGGACACGCTGGTGGCTCTCCGAGAGGCCCGCAGGCGGTCCTGCCCGGCCGCGGCCATCGTGAACGTGGTCGGCTCCAGCATCAGCCGGGAGGCGGACGGGGTTCTCTATACCCACGCCGGCCCCGAGATCGGCGTCGCCTCCACCAAGGCCTTCACGAGCCAGCTCACGGCCCTCTACCTGCTGGCCCTGCACCTCGGGCAGCGGCGGGGGACCCTGGATGGCGACGGCGTCCGGGAACACCTGGCGGACCTCATGCGGCTCCCCCAGCAGGCGGAGGCGGCCCTCCGGCTCGACGGTGAGGTGGAGGCCCTGGCCCAGCGCTACGTCGGCTGCCGGGACTTCCTCTACCTCGGGCGGGGGATCAACTACCCGGTGGCGCTCGAGGGCGCGCTGAAACTCAAGGAGATCTCCTACATCCACGCCGAGGGCTACCCGGCGGGGGAGATGAAGCACGGCCCCATCGCCCTCATTGACGAGCACATGCCGGTCGTGGTCCTGGCCCCGCGGGATAAGGTGTACGAGAAGATCCTGGCCAACATCCAGGAGGTCAAGGCCCGCGCCGGCATCGTCATCGCCCTCGGGACCGAGGGGGATCATGAGTTAGCCGAGAAGGTGGACCACTGCCTGATGGTCCCGCGTTCCTCCCGCCTGACCAGCCCCGCCCTCATGACCATCCCGCTCCAACTCCTGGCCTATCACATCGCCGTCCGCAAGGGCTGCGACGTGGACCAGCCCCGCAACCTGGCCAAGAGCGTCACCGTCGAGTGAGCAGAGCGAACGCTGGTGGGCTTCCCGCGTCCACGCCTAATCCCGTGATATCCGGGGCCAGCCATACTACTTCGTTATTCCTATCTTCCTGAAGCTCGCGGATGGCCTGGTAATTTTCGATACGATTTCCTCGATGTCTGAGCGGAAAAAACTTCAAAATTATCTGGAAATTGCCGATGAGGTGCGCCTTCTTGCCAGCGAGATTGCCAATGGGATTTCCCTAAAGCTTCAGACGGAAAATCAAACCCTGAGGTTGCAGGACCGTGTGCTCATTGGGTTAGCTCTCAAAATCTACAACTGTTTTGCATCCCTAGTTGAGGATGCAAGACAAGGCCGTGCGGAGGCCGTACATCATTTGAAGACATTGGTCGAGACCTTCATTTACTTCCACTGGGTGGGTCAGGACCCCGGGGAGACAAGGGCCAGGCTCGTCTTTGCAATGAT